>DTYO01000188.1 GCA_012961845.1 Thermodesulfobacteriaceae bacterium | reverse complement strand
GCAGGCGGTCCTGCCTCTCTTGGAAGGTCTGCTCGATCCGCCGTCGATCCTCTCGGTAGGCCTCCCCTTCGAAGGCGAGTCGGGTACGGCAGCCCTGCAGCTGTTTGCAGGGTGTCGCAGAGACAAGGCGGAGAGCATGCGTATCCCCTGTACTCGAATGCCCGACCACACGGTAGATGCTGTGCCCTGTGAGTAGATACAACGGGACAAGCAGGCGCAGGACTCATTAACAGCAACCGGCGCCTGCTTACAGGAGATGTAGTGTCCTGCTGCTGTGGATTTATTCATTTTCACGAAAAGGTCGGTAGGTTGTCATGACCAAGAAAGAGATCCTAACAGTTACCAAGACAGGAATGGGCATTTCCTTTTGTGCCCTCGTTTATACAGGGATGAGGCCTGCATGCCGCAAACGTCCGCTTATGGCGCACACCTGGTGGGGTGTTGCCCTGGCAGGGTTTGCCGTCTGGCACTATAATGCCCATACGGCCAGGCGGAGACAGCTTGTCCTTGAGGGAAAAATCCAGCCGAAGACCAGGAAATGAGCGCGTATATTATTCACGAACTTGACACCAGATTAAGGATACGCTGCCCGTGGTTTTATCGTAAGGATTTTGATCCTTCCTACATGGAGGCTATTCTGGCGGTGATTCCGGGGGTGGAAGGAGTCAGGGTTAATCCTGTTGTTGCATGTGTTATAGTTCATTATAACGGAGAATACGGGACTAGAAAGGAAATTCTTTCCGCCTGCGGATCTGTGCCTGAAGATGCTTTCCAGCCTGAAAAGCAGGTATTCTGTCCTGCAAATCCTTTCACTCTTCTGTTTTTGGGGGCGGCTGCGCTGATAGTACGGTTTCTGCCTTATCCTGCCAAGACTGCATTGAGTTTTGCAATTGCCTTTCCAACCATCGCAAGAGGAATACTTACTTTCTTTTCCAGAGGGCTCAAGGTGGAAGTGCTGGACGCTGCTGTTGTGATCTTCTGCCTCATGAGACGGGATTTCTTCACATCTAACGCCGTGGTTTTCCTGCTTGCATCTGCGGAATATCTGGAAGACCTTTCTGAAGACAGGAGCACCAGTCTTCTCAAGAATCTTCTTAAACCCGGAATTGAAGATGCCTGGGTCAGCAGGGAAGGGCAGGAGGTCTCTATTCCGGTCAGCCGCCTGGCCATAGGCGATGTGGTCATCTGTGGACCAGGCGACACAGTTCCTGTGGACGGAGACGTCATGAAAGGTGAGGGGCTTGTGGATCAGAGTTCCATTACTGGAGAATCCGTCCCGGTCCATGTGGAGCCCGGCGACGATGTCCTTTCCGGCTCTGTGGTTTCAGAGGGAAAGTTATATGTCAATGCCAGGAAGGTAGGGGCGGATACTTCAATGGCCAGGATCAATCGATATCTGGAACAGTCGTTAAGAGTAAAATCCAGCTCACAGAAAAAAAGCGAGAAACTTGCCGACAAGCTGGTCCCTATAACATTCGTTTTGGGAACGGGTATATACGCCCTTACCGGGGATGTGAGTCGTGCTGGCTCTGTCCTCGCCGTTGATTATTCATGCTCAATCAAACTGGCAAATCCTGTAACTGTCAAAACATTTATGTATGTTGCAGCGAGGAGGGGGGTGCTCATGAAGGGAGCTGCAGTACTGGAGAGTCTGGCGGATGTGGACACCATGGTGTTTGACAAGACAGGGACTCTGACCACCGGAAGGCTGGGAGTGGATGGTGTGAAGGCTGTGGGTTCCTATGCGGAAGATGAAGTCCTTTCACTGGCGGCAGGGGCCGAACAGCACTACAGTCATCCTGTAGCTGTTGCTGTAGTCGATGAGGCAAAACGCCGCAATCTTCCAATACCCGGCATGAGTCAGGTGGACTTCGTCGTTGCGCACGGGGTGTCCGCATATGTAAGACAGCAGAGAATTCTGGTGGGTTCCAGGCATTTCATTGAAGAAGATGAAGGCGTGGACTGTTCTGTTGCAGGAAATATCGACGACCTATATGCCGGCGGAAACAGCCTGCTTTTTGTTGCAAGAGGAAGTGAGCTTGCCGGTATCGTAGTGCTGAGGGACAAAATAAGGTCGGAAACGAGAATGGTCCTCAGGGAGCTGAAACAGAGTGGAGTCCGGAAGATCATTGTCCTTACAGGTGATCACAAAAATACTGCTCTTGCCCTGAAAGAGGCTTTATGGGAAATAGACGACATTCGGTGGGAGCTGAAGCCCGAGGAAAAAGCGGCGATTCTCAAGGAGCTGAAGGCCCAGGGGAATACAGTCTGTTTTATAGGAGATGGAGTAAATGATGCCCCGGCTCTTATCAGTGCGGATGTAGGTATCTGTATGCCTGCCGGATCGGACCTCGCAAAAAGCACGGCCCAGGTGCTTCTCATGAAGGAAGATTTACGTGGGTTGATAACGGCACGGCAAGCTGCAGTCAGATGCAGGGGGACAATCGAGAACAGTTTCTGGGGTTCGGTTGGTCTGAACACACTGTGTATGGTCTTGGCTTTGTCCGGTAGGGTTACTCCAGTCGTTGCAGCGGCGCTCCACAACATTACGACCATTGGAACCACCGGGTATTGTGTCGCATCCGGTCTGGCCCTGCCGGAAGGAGAGCGGTGAGATGGCTGAAAGCATTATCATGGCATCCGGTAAAACTCTGTTGACTACCCTGAGCAAAGCACCTTTTGATGTGCCGCTTGTTCTGGAAAAAATAGAAAACGAGAAACTGGCGGCGAATCTGTATCATCTGGGGCTGTATGAACAATCCGTGATAACCAGGCTGGACGAGTCTATGGAGATGTATTCAGTCAGGATAAGGGGGCCAAAGGGCGAAATCGTCCTCGGGGGTGGAATGGGAAACAAGGTGATAGTTCATCTGGATGATGGAAGGAGGCTTCCTGTTCTGGACATGGTTTCAGGAGAATCGGGTCATGTGGAGGGGTTCAGTGGCGGCCGTTCCGTGGTGGATACTCTCGAATTTCTTGGGATCCATGAAGATGATGTCATTACCATGGTCCGCAAGTTGCCCCATATGAACTATGTTACCAGGGTCGTGGGCAGGAGGAGGCGTGTAAGGATGGGAGAGGGAGATGCAGCCAAACTCTGGGGAGATATGGACGGGAGACATCTTCAGTTTTCCATGGCCTCTGTTGGGGCCGGATTTATGGTCAGAAAAGTCCTGGGCGGTAGACGGGCGGCAAAAAGGATGTCGGCTATGGGGATCTGGTCTGGAAGTGAACTCGTACTGGAACAGGTCGAGCCTGCCGATAGTGTTGGATTCGAAGGTGACGGACCGGTTGTTATTTCCACTGATGACGGTCTTCATCTCCATCTGCAGGACAGACAGGGGGACAGTATCCTGGTCAGTGTGAGTGAAAGTGGCGGTAATTGATATGCATTCTCATCTTTTGTTATAGAACTTCGCCTGGTTTGGTATCTGCAGAGTCCGGAGAATGCTTGACAGATATGAAAATTTTTTTTAATATTGAATTTAGGCCAGCCTAAAATAATAAGTTCATCTAAATACAGGAGGCTGTCGTGGCTGTAAAACTGATCAGTAAAAAAGGTTTCAATGTACAGACCAACAGGAAAAAGATCTGGGATATTGATCAGGGATTCAGGTGTTCAGTAGTTGGAACGTGTCTGGACGGGAAGGATGTGAAAAGGCTTGCAAGGAAGCTCAAATACCAGCCCGATCCTGAGCTTGACCCGGAGATGCAGTTGTACCAGGCGCATGTCATGCTGGTGACTGTAGCCGGGGAGCAGGGCCCTCAGGGGCGTGTGCTTCATAAATACCTGGACAGGAAATACATGAGCTGTATCAGACGGTACGGTGCCGTACGTGATGAGCGGGAAATCACAGAGTTGTGGAAGGCAGATCTCAAAAGCGGGAAAATCAATGGCAGTTACTGGGCGGTTATGACCCACGGTTCTGTCTCCCAAGATCTGGCTGAGAAGTTTTACGGAGTGGTGCATATGCTTTCACACTACGCCGTTTCGGAACTTGGCTCCCATATAAAAAAGATTGAATCTCTCGACGAGAAAATACGGAAACTTGTGCAGAAAATAAACAGTGAACGGGAAAGTCATGAGGCGTCAATGAGTGCGGCTGAAAAGGAAATATCGATTCTCAGGGAACAGGCCGGGCGAGTGAGTGCCTTGGCTGCAGAAAACGAAAAGTTGAGGGCAGTTGTTGAAAGGTTGGGAGCACGTCGGGCCAGACAGGATTGGATCAGGGAAAAGAAGGCATTGGAAGAAACCCTTGTCAGTGAACAGGTGGTGATCGAAAGGCTGAGACGAAGAATCAGCAGGGTTGAGACAAAAAACGGAAAAAAGGATCAGATCATCCGGGAATTAAGATTGAAGATCAAGGAGTTTGAGGGAAAAGAAGGTCTTTGGGTAACGGAAAGAATGCGGTTGCAGCACCAATTGAGCTTTATGAGAACTGGGGTCTCGGAGGAAAATTCGGAAACCAGGCCGGAATGTAAGAATTGCGGGACAAGCCGTTGCCCCGGGCCTGATCTTTGCGGCAGACGACTGCTCTATGTAGGCGGCCATCATCACCTTGTTCCTCACTACAAGGCGCTGGCTGCCAGTTGCAATGCAGATTTAACCCACCACGATGGAGGAACTGAGGCATCAATTAACAGGCTTTACGGGGTGCTGTCCAGAGCTGATGTTGTGATATGCCCTGTTGACTGCATAAGTCACGATGCCTGTAAATGTGTAAAAAAGGTGGCCAAGCGCTGCGGGAAACAGTTCTTTGCCATTCGCGGTTCAGGAGTATCTGCCCTTGCCCGGTGCCTTGAGGATATTGGGGGGAAACAGGCTGAACAGTAAAGAGATATAAGGAGGCTGCGCGTGAAAAGGCAAAAAGGAATATGCTTAAAAACTGGCCGGATAATTCTGGATCCTGTAGTCTGCGCCGTATGCAGGAGGAATTGCCCTTTGGCCGGCAGATGCGGGAGGGTGTGCAGAACCAGAGTCAGGAGCAGATCCGGAAGCCCTTTTGTTCATCATTCCGGTTAGTTGTGATACGCCACAATAATCTGCGTCAGCCTTTGCAGGGTACAGCATCTGTGGCGTTGGCTGGCACTTGAAGTACAGGGAGTACGCTTGATGTGTGCTGCCTGCCCGGCGAGCCGTTGTTGCTCTCTGGTTTTTTTTAAAAAACCGCGTGATTCAAGAAAATGATTGTTTTTTTAAGGCTGTTATGAGATGATGACGTCATGGTATGGATTTCATTGATGCAGATAATCATTTCATCATGGAATTTTCTGCTGGATGCCGGGATATACATCCTGCTTGGCATTCTGGCGGCCGGGATACTCAAGATGTACCTGAGTCCGGCAGCAGTAGCTAGGCATCTTGGAAAGGGGCGTTTTCTTCCTGTGCTCAAGGCGGCTCTTTTCGGAATTCCCATACCGCTTTGATCGTGCGGTACGCTGCCGGCGGCAGCAGCCATAAAGAAACATGGGGCCAATAACGGGGCAACCGCGGCATTTCTCATATCTACGCCTGAATCGGGCATTGACTCCATGGCGGTCACCTATGCACTGATGGACCCAATCATGACTGTGGCAAGGCCTGTGGCGGCTTTTTTTTCTGGAGTTACGGCAGGTTTCCTGGAAAATGTGTTCTCTTCTAAAAGATCTCTGGGAGAGGGGCCGGGTAAGCCTGATCTTTCATGTCCGGTAGATGGCTGCTGTGACGGACAGGAGTGTCCTTCAGAAGAACACAGGGGACACCACTCATTCATCGAAAAGGCCGCAGCGGGATTTAAATATGCTGTAACCGACGTCTGGGCGGACATCGCCGGATGGTTCTTCATAGGTCTCTTGCTTTCGGGCGTAATCTCAGTCTTTATTCCACAGGATTTTTTTGCAGGGCATCTGGGAGGTGGAATTTCCTCAATGATTCTAATGCTGGCAGTGGGCGTTCCTGTCTATATCTGTGCAACTGCCTCCACTCCAGTGGCGGCTGCTCTCGTCATGAAAGGTGTAAGCCCCGGCACAGCCATGGTCTTTCTCCTTACAGGCCCTGCCACCAATGTTACTTCCATGTCCGTCATTACCGGCATCCTGGGGAAGAGGGGGGCCGCACTCTATCTCTCAATCCTTGTGGTGTGTGCGGTGATTTCAGGGCTTGCCGTGGATGCCTTGTACGTGTCTCTGGGGATTTCCGCCTTCGCCGTCATGGGGGAAGCCAGCCGGATGGTACCGGAATGGCTGCGGTTTTCCGGTGGTGTTGTTCTGTTACTCATCTCCATTCCTTCTCTATGGAAATCGGCCGGAAAACTGTGGGGCAGGCTCGCGGGTTCCGGAGGAGATCCGGGTGAATGCACCGCTGCATCGTCATGCGGCTGTGGATGTTCTACGACCTCCCCGGATTCTGAATCGATACGGCATTCTCCGATTAACCAGATTCGCAAGCTGGATGAGGCCGAAAAAAAGAAAGGATCCGGCTGAAACTGCTGCAGTTAGTGCCTGAGCATGCAGGTCAACATCTCCCAGCACATTTTCCTGCCACCGCCTGATGCTTCTGCTCTGATCTTTCTACCTGGGCGGTAATTTCGGACTTTCTCCAAGCTACTGTCTCCGCAAACGACAGTAAAATTTCGCCAGCCTGCACAAGAAGTCCCGGAATTTATCCGTTTCCTCTCCGATAAAATTCCATGCCACATTATGGAGAGGCATAGGTTCCCTGGAAAAAAATCTGGCAAAGACGGTCTGTACGACTGAAAACAGGCGAAAAAAAAGCAGAGGCCTTAACAGCCCCTGCTTTCACAATACATTCCAATACAGACAATCTATGGTTATTTATCAGGATATCTCCCTGTTAAAATTCCACTGCAATCTGCATGGTGACCTGGTCCGCACTGTTTCCAGTACCCCCGACTTCGTCAGGTTCGGTCACATAAGCGGTCTCTCCGTAATCTTCATCGTGGAGATACTCAAGGGTAACCACTGTATTTTTAAAGGCAGCAACGCCGATGGATGCCATATAACGTGCCATGGGAAGTTCAAGGGCCAGGGCATCCTTTGTTCCCTGGTAGCCTGCTGCAAACGTGAACTCCCTTTCGAACAATTCGGTAGAGTAAGCAAGTTCCAGGTTCCACGACTGCGGTTCTGCACCCTCATTTCTGAAATTCATGTCATGAGATTTGAAATTGGTCAAGGCGCCTAAGTATTCACCGATAAACGAAAAAGAACCATAACTGACCAGGAGCTGAGCTGCCAGGCCGGCGGTATGACTATGTACAGGACTCTGCAGAATATCCTGTATAGCGTCCGAGTCTCCGATGGAGTTGATGATTCCGGCGTCCGCTTCAATAGTCAAGCCCAAATCCTGGAACTCATGGCCGTAACCCAGAGCACAACCCCAGTTTTCTATCCTTTCATTGCCCTCATAGTCCTTCGTGTCCCCATTGAACCCGTACAGCGAAGCCCGGAAGCCCGCCATATCAAAACCCAGTTGCAGGGCTGTTTCCCTTGTTTCACCAATCTCAAGAGTAAGCGGATCCTGAATCATGTTACTTTCAAATGTCCCGAAAGGCACATACATCCTTCCTCCGTCAAGAAAAAGGGGGAATTTTTCCACATTTCCCAAGGTGATGATGGCTTCATCCACTTCAATACCGTCCGTTTCGCCCTCTTCCCAGAGCAGAAGCATGTGTCCGCCAACCCAGTCGTTGATGTAGGCGTCGATCCCAAGCTCCGCGGTGGCAAGTGTCACTTCACTTTCACTGTTTGAATCATAATCGTCCCTGCCGAAGGCTTCCAGCTCCACAAGGCCGCTGAGACTCACGTGATCATTTATCATGTTGAACACATCATTGACCCCGCCCTGTTTGTATGCCTCGATTTTCCGCTGGCCGATACTCCCCTCCATTGTATCAAGCTCGGATTCTATTTCAGCGAATTTCTCATTGTGGCCTTTCTTGAATTCATCCAGCTCCTTTTTGGTAACATAACCGGCATCACCTGCCCCCTCCATAGCCTCCACTTTACCTTCGAGCTGCTCCACCTTTTTCATGAGCATTCGGTTCTGCTTCATGAGTATCCTCACCTGCTCCTCAAGGCTGCCCTGGTCACCCGCTGAACTTGTGGCTGCCGGTATAAGGGCCAGACATACCGCAGTAAAAAACATAGAAAACAGTTTGATCTGGTACATTTTTCATTCCTCCTCAACTATCAGATTGGATGTTTTTAATCTGAGACAATGATCATTTAATGACATAGAATATATTTAGGGCGAGCTAACTTTATTTTCCAAAAAAACTGCCTGACCTGTTATTTCATGTCAACCTCCACTTTCTGAACTTCATCCCTCCTCAGAGAAATATGATATCCCCTGACCTTGACCTCTACAGGATCACCCATGGGAGCGATCCTTTCCACCTCCACCATTGCCCCGGGTGTGAGCCCCATCTCGAGAAGTCGCTTCCTGAGCGCCCCTTTGGCCCTTATCTTCCGAATCACTGTTTTCTCTCCTTCCTTCAGGAAGGCTAAAGAGTTTTTTTTTACTGCCTCCGGACCTTCCGAGTCACTGTCAATATGTTCCCTGACAATGTCGAGGCATACGTCGCACTTCCCCTTACCGGCACCACACTTCATGTGTCGGCGGAACCCGTCTATGAGTTTTTCACCACCTAAAGGACATATCTCGATAAATTCTACGAACTGGACGAATCTGTTTATAATATCTGGTGAAATCCCGTGTTCCAGCTTACATGCGGCCTCATCTGCCTGCTGATATTCTACGGCCAGAACCTTGACAAGAAAATCCCGGAGGACTTCGTGCCTTCTCGCTACCTCTCTGGCCACCTTTTCCCCTTCAGGCGTAAAGGTTATCACATCATACGGCGAATAATTGAGAAACTTGCGCTTTGCAAGGGCACGCAACGCACCTGTGACGGATGCATTGCTTACGCTTAGCCTCTGGGCTATGTCCTTTGCCCTTACAGCCTTTTTTTCCCGTATGATGAGATATATGGCCTCAAGATAGTCTTCGAGGCTCTCGGTCAGTGCCATGGTATCAGTCATTCACTGTACACCTCTCTAATGCCCCCTCTATAGCAGATCTGTTTTTTTGTGTCAATGCCATTGTTTGGGTATCCCTAAATTATTTCATTGACATGTCTGAAAAAACAGTTTACAAACCAAAATAATTGCTTAGGTCCAGCTAACTATTTTTGTGCCAGGAGTATCTGAATGACCTGCTCTACGAATGACAAAACAGTAACGGCACCACAATCGTTTCCGCTTTCAATGACATCGCCAGGCGAAAAGGTGACAATAGTTTTTATCAGGCCTGGCAGCAACCTGCAGGAACGTCTGATGAGCATGGGAATCAGCGTAGGGGATATTGTCACGGTTGAACAGAGGCAGGAGAAAGGGGCCGTAATTATTTCGAGAGACGGCCGGAAATACGGTCTCGGAGGAGGGATGTCCCAGAAAATACTTGTGAAAAGGGAGTAGATCTGATGAAGAAAAATCTTGCAGATTTGACTACTGGCAGCAGGGGAAGGGTAGCCGGGTATGTCAGCGGCTTCAAAGAATACAAGCAGAGGCTGATGTCCATGGGACTCGTTCCGAACACGACATTCACGGTTACCAGAGTGGCGCCCATGGGTGACCCTGTGGAGATATGCATAAGGGATTACAATCTGAGTCTCAGAAAAGACGAGGCCAGAACGGTTTTGGTGGAAGGACTGTAACTACTCACGGGTCAATAGTATACATTTGGCATAACTTGCTGATTTGTATCTGCTTAAAGGGTGCAGCAGATACAAGGCGGAGGGCGTGAAGGCGTACTCCATGTACTTTGAATTCCCGACAACACAGTACATGTGTCACGCCCTGTAAGCAGATACGAAGGAGTTTGATAATGAGTGACTACAAGATCGGGATAGTCGGCAATCCCAACTGCGGAAAGACTACCTTGTTTAACGCTCTGACAGGGGCTAAGCAGCGTGTAGGCAACTGGCCTGGAGTGACTGTAGACCGCAAGGTCGGTTATTACAGACATGGGAAATTCGAGTTTGAGGTCATAGATACGCCCGGCATATATTCTCTGTCAGCCGCCTCAATTGATGAAAAGGTGGCAAGGGATTTTGTACTTTCCGGAGAGGCAGATCTGATTGTAAATATTGTGGATGCCTCCAATATTGAGAGAAATCTCTACCTGTCAACTCAGCTCGTGGAAATGGAGACGCCCCTCCTAATAGCTCTCAACATGATAGATGTGGCGGAGGAAAAGGGATTAAAGATCGACGTGGAGGCCCTTTCAGAAAAGATCGGCTGTCCCGTCGTCCCGGTAGTGGCATCAAAGGGTACAGGCATCGACATCCTGAAGGACGAAATTCGAAGCGCCGTTTACCGTAAACCGATACCTGCACACGACCTCGTGTATCCTGCAGAAATAATGGAGGCGGTGAAGGAATTGAAGGCCGTTCTCGATGACAACACCACCCGCAAAAATATCTCAACCGGATGGCTTGCATTAAAGATCTTGGAAGATGACCATGACGTCCGGAATATGGTGGATGCCACTGCCTGGAACCTTGGGGAAAAACTGAGACGGCAGGTTGAGAGTAAACTGGAAGAGGAATGTGACATCCTCATAGCCTCTGCAAGATATGGCTTTATTGCTGAACTTACCGAAGATACAGTGGACAGGAAGGGACAGGTTAGTGAGACCCTTTCCGACAGGATAGACAGAGTGGTTTTGAACAGGGTCGTAGGCATACCTATTTTCCTACTGGCCATGTACATTATGTTCATGATCACAATCAACATCGGCGGGGCCTTCATCGACTTTTTCGATATCTTTGCAGGAGCGGTCTTTGTTGACGGTTTCAGGAAAGTCCTCTTGAGTATTCATGCTCCCCAGTGGGTGACTACCGTACTAGCAGACGGACTCGGCGGTGGGATCCAGACCATGGCCACCTTCATTCCCCCAATCGGATTTATGTTCCTGTGTCTTTCCTTCCTGGAAGATTCGGGCTACATGGCCAGGGCCGCCTTTGTAATGGATCGGTTCATGAGGTTCATTGGACTGCCCGGCAAATCCTTTATACCAATGCTTGTAGGATTCGGCTGTAACGTTCCCGCAATCATGGCAACCCGCACCCTTGAAAATGAAAGAGACAGAACCCTTACCATTATGATGAATCCGTTTATGTCGTGCGGCGCCAGGCTGCCTGTCTATGCCCTATTTGCAGCGGCCTTTTTCCCCACCGGCGGACAGAACTTGGTTTTCCTTCTCTACCTCATCGGCATAGGTGCAGCTGTTCTGACCGGCCTCGTGCTGAAAAACACCATCCTGAAAGGAGAGATTACGCCCTTTGTCATGGAGCTCCCGCCGTATCACCTGCCCACTGTCAAATCCGTACTCCTCAGGGCCTATGATAGGCTCCAGACTTTCATGTTCCGGGCCGGGAAGATACTGGTTCCGGTTATTATGGTGCTGGCGTTTTGCAACTCTCTGGGTACAGACGGCACATTCGGCAACGAGGACTCTCCCAATTCAGTGCTGGCATCTGTCGGCAGGTCGATCTCGCCAGCCTTCTCTTCCATCGGTGTTTCAGAAGAAAACTGGCCTGCCACCGTAGGGCTCTTTACCGGAATTTTCGCAAAGGAAGCAGTGGTGGGGACTCTCAACTCTCTTTATGCCATGGACAAAAGCGCCGAGGTACCTGCAGAGGATGAATCAGAGTTCAGCCTTCTGGAATCCGTAAAGGAGGCTTTTGTCACTATTCCTGAAAACCTGAAAGGTGTTGCAGGGAGCCTTCTGGATCCTCTGGGAATTCAAATTGATGTTTCAGACATTGAGGTTGCTGCTGAAGAACTCGAGGTTGAAAAAGCCACCTTCGGATCCATGGTCACCCTTTTCGGGACAACAGCTGCGGCGTTCGCATACCTGCTCTTCGTGCTCCTCTATTTCCCATGCTGCGCGGCAATAGCGGCCGTTTACAGGGAAACCAATCTTAAATGGACGGCATTCTCCGGCCTGTGGACCACCTTTTTAGCTTGGTGTACGGCGACCATTTACTATCAAGCAGCTACATTCTCCATGCATCCGGGTACTTCCCTTACATGGATCGGGATAGCAGCGGGGCTTTTCCTGGGGCTGGTGATAGTGCTGTATGCCGCAGGGAACAACGGAAAGGTCAAAATCGCACCTGAAGTAACAGAGACAGGCCCGGCGGGGATGCGGGCTTAAGTCCTGTCAATAAATACTTCACGCGGCGGCAGGAGTGGTCATGGCAACAGGTCCTTGCCAGGGCGCTTTCTGCCTTTTCTGCAGGAAGGAGGACATTATCATGGCAGACCCGATCGCACTCAGGCAATATCTTCAGAAGAGAAAACTGGTTCCGTTGATTGATATCCTCAACCACTTCAGGCTGGATAAAGATGTAATTGAACCCATGCTTGAATTATGGATCAAAAAAGGGAAGGTGAAACGTCATAAAGGAGATGCTGCGTGCCGGAATGCCTGCTGCAAATGCGACCCTGCCTCCATAGAGTTCTATGAATGGACGGGTTGAAAAAAAGTGTTGGAGCTGCTCTCATAGTCGGCGTGCACCATGAGGAGCTCCCTTTCGGCAGAGCTGCCGTCCTGGCCCTCGGGGAGACCGGTTCAATACCAGACTTGAAAGTCATTGAAATCGCACAAGGGCTGGCCCGGCCCCAGTCCTTCAGAAACCGAAAGTTTTTCTACAATACCTATCACAATGAACTTTATCTTCAGATTCACCGGCAACTCAAGAAAAAATACGGACTTGTCATGGATCTTCACGTGGGCCATATTGAGGAGGGATTGGCCGCAGAAATCTACACCAGGAACAGGCGGCTTCTTTCTGCAATTGACAGGGTGAACAGTGACAGCTCGCGCCTTGATCTCTATTTCATCGCAGGCAGAAATGAATACACTGAAAACACTGAAGAACTGAACATCTGTCACACAATCATCCCCGAATGCGTGTGGCGATCAGACAGCTACGTTTACGCAGGCATTGAGATCTTTGTTGAATCCAGGGACGGTTTTTCAGGATTCCGTAAGGATGAAATCGATTTTGCGGTTGAAATCATCCGACTTGTCTGGAAGGGCTTCAATTCCATACAAAGGCAAACGGAAAAAAACAGGCAGCCGGTCATCGGCGCTGGTAAAACCGGCAGCAAGACTGAACCCGGATAATTCGGTGCGCTGGTTTGCTGAAGATGCAGGGCGGAGTGGTGCAGACGTACTTTAGGTAGTTCAACTACTTCACAATACAGCAGCTTTGGTGAAGCAGCGAACTCCTTGCGCTTCAAATGCCGCACACTTTTATTTGAATTCGTTGCACCTTTTGGTGCAGTTTCTGACGCACCATATTTTATGTAACCTGCTGTAATTTAGGTCAATTGACATTAGATCTTCATGATGGTGGCAGAATACGGGTTCTGGCCGGAGCAGGAATCGATTATTACTGTCTGTATTTCCATGATGGACGGGAAAATCTGCTGGTTAAGGAATCCATTGTTGAAGGAGTGAAATAGGTTACTCAATATTCATGCGATCCTGCTGGAATTACCGCCGCTGCTGCATCAATTTCTTGAACAAAATTCCCGGGATATTTCTGTAAGCCAGCCGGGATATTTCTCAAGGTCTTTTTCCTGCCTCAAGTGTTCACACATTTCTTTTACTTTTTCTTTTGAAAGATTCTTTATTATCTTCCCAAAGTCCTCCTGTGAAAGAAAGGATGATGATGAAATCAGGGCCGAGACCGACATGTGGGACATTTCTTTTTACACTATTTCTTCAACTGCCGGAGGGAAATTGCTATAATCTTCTCTTGAGAATTTCAGAATCAGCTCATCAAGTTTTTCCGTCTCAAGCCTCTCAATGATAACCTGATATGTCTTCGGCGGAGCCACTTGGCCGAGTTTATATAGACTGTCAACGGACAGGCGAACGGAGCACCATTTGCAGCCGGTCATGATTGTGATTATGGTGGGCCATGCTTTAATAACGAACCCCTTACGGTAACATTGAGTGCATGCGCAACCAGGGCGATGCTCCTTTCATCCCTTGGAACAGATCTATAATGGCCGGAGATTCCGCAAAGAAGAATAAAATTGTCTTTTGCCTTCTCAGCGCACTCCTTGCAGCAGGATCTGCCATTGAGTTTTACAGTAAAAACGGTTTTATTCTTGCAGATAAAACACTGTGTCATCATGAGATTTATGGCGGGTTATGCCGCAAATGTATTTCAGAAAGATGATTATGCCGGTTCCAGTTTCCATGATGGCCCGTCGCCGGTTGCGCTGCAATCCAACCAGGATATTTAACCCGGATTATGCACTGCAACTGTTGAACATTTCCGGCAGTATTGAAAGCACCTTTTGGGTGAATCGGAAAATATGGCCTTAAGTGCCTAATTTTGTGTAATTATTTTAAAAATCATTTTATCTGACAATTGAAGTGCATAATCTGGGTTCAGGTAGATGGTTCAGACAATAATTTAATATGTTCGGTTCAGCAACCGGATCCATTGAAAAACAAGGCAGGCCATTCATCCCTTGATCTTTATGAGTCGCCTTCCTGCCTCAAAAATGCTTCCAGAAACATTTAGGATAATTTTTTGTATCTTTTCCTGCTCTTTTCACGATTTTCCAGGATTATTTTTATTTGTATCTGCAACACTCTGTGAGCAGATGCAGGGGGTTGCGTCCCACCGATAAAAGTATTTCATTACGAAAAACTTCTATTTGAAAAAATAAAAAAATAATGGTTTGTCCTTTCGAGTCCTTTTTTTGTCCGGTTTATCTGCAAGATGCAGATCTTTTTAAAAAGTCTCAAATGAAAAACTATTTTGGAAAAGATGGGGAAAAACAAGTATTTTGTTAATAATAAATCTGGTTCAGGACGAAAAATAAAGTGGGGCGATAGTGGCCGAACATTTCCGGCAGTTTTGAAAGTACCTTCTGGGTGAATC
>DTYO01000187.1 GCA_012961845.1 Thermodesulfobacteriaceae bacterium | reverse complement strand
CCACTCCATGGATGAACATATCCTTCAACTCTACAAAAAAACCGAATGACGTGACAGTAGATATGATGCCCTGGTAAACTTCGCCGAGGTGCTGGGCCATATATCTGACCTTCAGCCGGTCCAGCATTTCCCATTCCGCCTGCATGGCCGCCCTTTCCCTGGTGGAACAGTGTTCTCCCATGAGCCCCAGCCGGTCAACAGGATATACGGGCCGCTTTCGTTTTCTGCGCATGTTGGCCTTCAATATACGGTGCACGATCAGATCAGGATACCGCCGGATCGGTGAAGTAAAATGCAGATAGTCTGTTGAAGCCAGGCCGAAGTGCCTTGTATTGTGGGGAGAATATACAGCCTGCTTCATGGTTCTCAGCAGAACGGAATTCACAATGTATTCCTGGGGTGTTCCAGCTGCCTTTCTCAGTACCATCTGGCACCATTTAGGGTCGACCTGCTCCGGTACGTCAATATCAAGGCCGAGATTTCTGCCCGCAAAATCCACGAACTCCCTGATCTTGTCCTCTTCGGGAGCATCATGAACCCGGTACATGGCCGGAATCCCCTTACGGGAAAAGAAGGCTGCCACGGCCTCGTTTGCTGCTATCATGAACTCTTCTATGATCAGATGAGCCACACTGCGTTCCCTGCGGACGATTTCCTCGAGGTTGCCCCTGATGCCGAGTATGACTTCGGGTTCAGGCAGGTCAAAATCGATGCTGCCCCTTTTTCTGCGTCTGTGGGCCAGGATTTCGGCAAGCTCCTTCATGCACCGAAGCTGGGGCAGAAATTCCCTGAATTTTTCACTGAGCTCTCGATCCCCGTCCACCAGTATCTGCCTGACCTGCTTGTAAGTAAGCCTTGCATGACTGTTCATGACCGCCTTGAAAAAGGTGCTCTTTTTCATGCGCCCTGATAGATCAAAGGTCATCCTAGCCACCATGGCCAGTCGGTCTTCCCCTTGAACCAGACTGCACAGATGATTGGACAGCTCTTCCGGAAGCATGGGGACTACGGCATTGGGAAAATATACGCTGGTACTGCGCTCCAGGGCGTCCTCATCCAGAGGACTCCCCTGGGCTACGTAATGACTGACGTCTGCAATGGCAACTGTAAGACTGAAACCGGACCTTGTTTTTTTTACCGAGACCGCATCATCGAAATCCCTGGCGTGTTCACCGTCTATGGTGACCAGGGGAAGGTTACGGATGTCCCTTCTGCCCTTCAGATCTTCAGGAACAATCCCTGCGGGCAGATCCCGGATCAGGGCATCTGTTTCAGGTGAAAATACATGGGGAAGCTCGTGTTTCAATATGACTATCCTGGTTTGAACTTCCAGATTTTCTGGATCACCCACCACTTCTGTTATATGCCCTTCGGGATTCCGGCTTCCTGCAGGAAAATCGTCTATCTCAGCTACTACCACCTGTCCATTGCGGGCTTTCATGGTGGATTTTCTGGGTATCAGAACTTCAAAAAGGAGTCTTTCATCTTCCGGCACTACCCTGCATACACGTTTTCCACGGTGCAGTATTCCCACAACCCTGCTGATCCTGCGCTCCAGCACCCTGAGCACGGACCCCTCAGCGCCTTTTCTTCCGGTCTTTTCCACCCTAGCCACCACACGATCTCCGTGGATAGCGCCCTTCAGTTTACGGGCCGGAACAAAGACATCATTTTCCCTCCCCACTCCAGACTCAACAAAGCCATAACCCTCCGGATGGATGACTAGTCTGCCGTACACCACTTTCATAAGGGTGGAAACTCCGTACCGGTTGCCTTTCAGGAGTACCAGACGGCCCTCCCTGACGAGTTCGGCCACCATGGCCTGGACTGTCTTTCTGTGCCTCGATCCTCTCCCGGTCAGTTCGAGTATTTCACGCAGATAAAGTGGACGCCCCTCTCTCGTCATGATTTTCAATATGTATTCAGGTGACAGACAGACCTTTTTCCCGCGCCTCTTCCTGCCGCCCGTCTGTTTTCTGTTCTTTGTTGTTGTTCTGTTGTTTGTCGACATGAAAAAACTATACGTTCAGGTCTGGAACAGGTCAAGAAATAGTGATAAACTCTCAGCACATATCGCCAGAACAAAAAATCTGTACGGGATCACAGTATAATACTTCTGCTGCGTTGTCCGGCATCGAAAGTACATGGAGTACTGCGGCTTGCCCCTCGTTTTGTGTCTGCAGAACCCCGTAATCTCTGTTATTTGTCAAACTGCCCTGTGATCAGCTACAATAATTGATCAGGAACGGATACTGCCATGGAAATCCTACAGCTTCTTACTACGGCACTGGGTGTCTCTGCCTTTGCAGGCATCAATCTATATCTTACCGTTTTTGCCACCAGTCTGGCGCTGAATCTTGGATGGCTGGAACTCAGCCCTGAACTCCAGTCTCTTTCAGTCCTCGGCAATCCGGCAATCCTGATGGTATCCGGCTGCCTGTACTTTCTCGAGTTTTTCGTGGACAAAATTCCCGGTCTTGACTCACTGTGGGACACCATACACACTGCTATCCGTCCCATAGGGGCAGTAATGCTCAGTCTCGCAGTATTGGGGGATTTAAACGTCATACTGGAAGTCGTAGCGGCTCTTGTCTGCGGCGGGATTGCCATGACCACCCATATCACCAAGGCAGGAACCAGGGCACTTATCAACACCAGCCCCGAACCTTTTTCAAACATCACTGCCAGTATTGGAGAAGATGTACTGGTGGCAGGCGGACTTGCATCCGTATACAGCCACCCACTCATTACGGCCGCTGCCGTTCTGGCCTTTCTCTGCGTGTTTGTGTATCTGGCCCCCAGACTCCTGAGGAACATTCTGACCACGGCTCGTTTTGCATACCACAAGCTTACCTCCTCCGGGGTTGAACCGGAGGAACCCGCACAGCTGAAAGTGACTCTCCCGAGCACGGTTAGGGAAGAACTGGACAGAGATCTGGGGCCGGAAGAAAAGCCCGCATGGTCGGTTTCCGTGATAACCGGCAAGACCTCCTCCCTCCCGGCAAACAGATCAACACATCTCGTCATGACCGCACCGGATCGGAGACTTGGGCTGATTGTGCCGGGAAAACCTGTAATATGGTTCAGTAAAGACCAGATCGAGATCAGTCACAATACCAGAATGCTGTTCGATGAAATGGTCTTTCTTGACAGGGAGAAAAGAAAAAGTTTTAGTGTGAGATTTAACAAAAAACAGATTTCTATTATCAAGGCAATAATAAACGATTTGTCAGCAGACACCTGTTAGGAGATATACCATGGGCAGACTAATAAAATTTCTGATTTCCCTCATCGTATTACTGGGTATCCTGATTGTCGGACTCACTTTTCTGCTCCGCGCATATCTAACAGAAGACAGAATCAAATCGGCCCTGATTCCAGCTGCTGAGCAGGCCCTGGGCAGAACTGTTGAAATTGGATCTGTCGACGTGGGACTTCTGAGTGGTATCAAGATCAAGGATTTTGTGATCAAGGAGGCAGACGGGAAGTCTGATTTTGTCCGAATCGATACCTTTGTCCTGAGTTATGAACTCCTCCCCCTTCTTCAGAAGAAAATTGCCATCAGTGAAATTCTTCTGGATCACCCGTATGTCCGGATAACCAGAAACCTGAATGGAAATTTCAATTACCAGACTCTGGCGGTACTAAACAGAGAAGAGACAGAGAAACCCGCCGGTGATCCAACCGGCAGGGACAAGGCCGCTGCCGGCACCATGGCACTCACCATCAAACAGGTAAACATCAATCGTGCACAGGCGGTGGTTCGCGACCAGCTCAAACAGATACCGGACACCGATGCCGAGGCAGACATGAAACTCACCGTGGATCTCGGACATAATGCCAGCTCCCTCAAATACAAGGGTAACATCGATTTTTCTGCTGATTCCATATACGGAGACATAAAGTCCGGCATTTCAGGAAAGAGCAGTTTCGATGAGTCCGGCCTGGATTTTTCCGCGGCCGTGACAATGGAAGAACAAAAGGCTTCAATAACAGGCAGTGTCCGTGATTATACCGGAGGTCCGAAAATCCGTCTGGATATAGCCAGCAAGGCCCTGTACCTGGACAGGCTCATGGCGCTTGCTTCAGGCCTTCCAGGGCAGACGCAGGGCGAACCTGAAAAACCTGAATCCACTGACCATACCTCGGCTCAAGATGCGTCTGCCATGTCACTGCCTGCCAGCCTTGAGGCATCCGGCAGGATCCAGGTCGGCACAGCCACATGGCATGGCCTGGAAGTCAGGGACTTCCTAATAGTCTTTGCCCTTGAAAACGGCGTTCTGGACATCAGCCGGATGAAAGGCAACACGACAGACGGATTGGTCACAAGCAGAATCAAGGCAGATCTCAACAGGCCGGGCCTGGCGTATGAAGGCAGTCTCGAGGCTGGTTCCATCCAGATACAAAAGCTGCTGGCCGCCCTTGAACAACCTGCTGCATCCATGGTATCCGGCACTGCTGAAATGCAGCTCCTGTTCTCCGGAACCGGCACGAAATGGCCTGTAATTCAGAAAACGCTTACTGCTGAAGGGACATATGCCCTGAAGGAAGGCAGGATCACGAACAACCCTGTTACAGATCTGACGGCAGACCTGCTCGGCCTGGACGAACTCAGGAATCTTTCCTTCGAGTCGATGGACGGCAACTTCCATCTGGTAAACGGAAAAATCCACCTTTCATCCGACATTGCCTCCGGAGACATTGCAGCCAAGACGAAGGGCACCATCGGGCTTGACCAGAATCCGGATCTCCCAGTAGTCCTGACACTCTCAGAAGGCCTTACGGAAAAACTCAATAAAACGGCTTCCTTGACCAGATATCTTTCCTCGAAAAACGGTAACACCGAGATTTATCTAAAGATAGCCGGAACATTGACCAGCCCCCGTATCACCCTGGACACCGGCGGCGTTCGGCAGCGGCTGGAAAAGACTATCCGTAAAGAAGCGGTTGAGCAGCTCAACCAACTGCTCTCAGATGAAAAGGATACTGAAAAGAACAGTGAGGTCAGTGATGGAAACAGCCGGAAACCCGAAGATACGGCACATGAGCTCCTGAAAGGCCTACTGGGTGGGGGGCAGTAATTCAGAGCACAGGCAAACCGTAATCTGTGAGGTATCAGGGAATCAGAACAGCCCTGGATGATTTTTTGTGATGGAACAGAAGGATCTGAACGAAACATCAAAGGCAGAATCTGCTGTAGATCATGATGTTGTCGGCCACGGATGGAATAACAGACTGTGTGCGTGGGCATGGCTTCCTGCGGGTGCCGGAGAAAACACATTGATCCGCTGGATCAGGATCGTTATCAGAATCCTGATCATACTTGTACGTGAATTCCACAGAAACAATCTTACGCTCAGGGCAAGAGCCCTGACCTATACTGTGGTGCTTTCCATGGTACCGATGCTTGCACTGGGCACATCTGTACTCAAAGGCTTCGGTGCAGGCGATCAGATGAGACAGGCCGCCTACGGATTCCTGGCACAGATAGAAGCGGCCTCCTCGCCGGCGGTCCAAGGAAGCAGAGATGAACCCGGAGACGGCGGCAGAGAAGACCATGTCCAGGACACGGATGCCGAGGCAGAGGAGTCATCCGCATATACCATGGTACCCCACCTGAGAAGGGCACTGGACCAGATATTCGACTATGTTGAAAAAACCAATTTCGCCACTCTGGGTGCATTCGGTCTGCTGGGTCTTGTCATAGCCGTAGTCATGGTCTTCAGCTCGGTGGAAGACGCGATGAACATTATCTGGGTAACAGAAAGCGGCAGACCCCTCGGTCGGAAAATCATGGATTATCTCGCACTCATGATTCTGTTTCCTGTTTCAATCAACGTCGGTTTTGCCGCAACGGCTCTGATCCACAGCCCTGTCCTGCTTTCCAAAATATCGATAATACTGCCGTTCCCTGAGATGATAGACCTCTTGCTCAAAATGATTCCTGTCTCCGTCCTGGTGGCTGTCTTTACCATCTTTTACAGGTTCCTCCCGAATACAAGGGTACAAATCCGGCCTGCACTGGTCGGAGGCATCTTTGGAGGTGTAGTGTGGTTACTGGTACAGACACTTTATGTTCTGCTGCAGATCGGAGTCTCAAGGTATAACGCTATTTACGGCTCATTTGCCACCCTTCCACTCTTTCTGGTGTGGATATACGTAGGCTGGATAGTCTTCCTTACAGGAGCTGAAGTGGCCTATGCCTGCCAGAGCTGGCAGAGATATGTTCCGGCTGGCAGCCGGGTCGTCCCCTTTACCCGACTTGCCCTGGCCTTTGACATCCTGAGGACGGTCTATGAGGCATTCAACCGCCGCAGCAAGACAACCCTGTCGCAGATTGCCGCATGTCTTAATATATCTGAAGTCAGGATCAAGGAAATGGTGAGCGAACTGGACAGAGCAGGGCTGGTTCGATGTGTGGAAAATGGTACCGGTTCCATCACACCGGCCGCCCCGGCGGAACAAATCCTGATGGCAGAGGTATTTGACGCCATTATAGGATCTGATTCACAGACTACCCCTGGAGCCAGAATAGCGTGTAAGGCGGCTTCGGGTGCAAAAAAGGCACTCGGGACATGGACTCTTAGGGAAGTCATGACGATAACCGGTAAGGATGATTTTTCAGAAACCATCAGGGATTTTTCGGAGAAAGGAAAAAAATTATGATTGCCTATGCAGGACACTTTGTCCTCTGTTGATTTTTTGTCTTCTTGCCGCCAGCCCGCCATGTGCCGATCAGGTCATGCTCAAGATTGGAGACAGGCTCTCCGGACAAATATTAAACTCAACTTTCGGACTTGCATCTTAGCAAGTAACCAACTGTGTT
>DTYO01000186.1 GCA_012961845.1 Thermodesulfobacteriaceae bacterium | reverse complement strand
TCAAATTCTCACCAGGTTTCTCCTGCCCATCGACGGCAGTGATCCCAGCAGACGATGTGTACATTTTGCAGGATGTCTTGCAGCGGCACTGGGGGAAAGGATCGAGATCATCACTCTGCTCCACGTCATGGCCGGACATTATCTTACCAGTCACATGACCTATAAGGATGCCCGGGCAGGCCAGCTTATCAAGACCGAATCCTTCAGGCGTATCAAGGAACAATTCATAGAAAAATCAGTAATGCCCATGCTCAAGGAAGCCGAAGAAGAACTCAGGAAAACCGGCGTCAGGATCCCGGTGGATTGCATGGTGAAGGACGGTCGCCCTGCCGCGGTAATAGAGAAAGTGGCGAGAGAGGAATCCTATTCCACGATCATCATGGGAAGAAGAGGCCTTGGACCCGTTGAGGAAATCATCCTCGGCAGCACCACATCTTCTCTACTTCACGGCCCCACACCAGCGTCCATATATGTAGCCGGTACTCTGGTCCAGGACGGCGTCTGTCTACTTCCCCGCATTCTTATTCCCCTGGATGGTTCCCCTCATGCCCTGGCAGCAGTTGAAGAAGCTGCTGTTATTGCAAAAAGTTATGGAAACAGTCTCAAGAGGATAATATTGCTGAACTGCATTGACGTTGCCTACTATGCAGAAAAAGCGGATTCAGGCGATAAACCGGAGGATGAGGCAGCCGGCATTCTCAACCAGGGACGGCAGATCCTGATGGAAGCCGGAATTTCCGAAGCAAAACTGGAGACCAGAGCCATATACGGCAAACCCGCAGACATTGTGCTCGATATTGCAGACCGGAAGCAAATAACACTGGTTATCATGGGGCGGCGGGGGAGATCTGTCATGAGAGACCTGTTTCTCGGCAGCGTCAGCAGCGAAATCCTGCACCGCTGTGTGAAACCTACGGTCGCAATCGTGGGTATGAGAAAGGTGGACTGACCATCTCGAAATGACTCCTCAATCAGGAGATTACAGGAACGACAGAAAATCTTTACTGAGGTATTTCATTCCTCGAATCTTCCTGCTGGGTCTGTTCTCAGTTCTTGTCATAATCAGTGCTGTTGGCACATACAACGTCTCTATTGAAGGTTCCAGGAGCCTGCTGGAAACCAGGGCCATGGATGTGGCGGTCAGTGTCGGTTTTTCTCTGGACCGCATGGGCTTGAGCAGAAATCTGCTGCCGGAACTTGTGGATTCGGACAAGTGGCATGACCTTGCATTCCTTGCACTCTATGACCAGGACGGAACCATACTGCTCCACTCCAATCCTCTTCTTGTCGGCAGACAGCAGCTTGATCCCCACATAGAGCGAGTCATATCCGACAGGCTGCCTGAAAAATATTTTTCAACCCTTGCCACAGGAGAACAGGTCTTTGTACTGGATTTTCCACTGCACCTCCGCATTCCGCAAACAGAGGACATGCAGTTGAAAAAACAGATTGACCAGGAGATGAATTCTCAAGACTCTTCACAATGTGCCAGGGCCGGCAACACTTTTTACTGCCTCCGGATCACAATCCATCCCTATCCGGCCCAGACAATAACAGGGAGAGCAACCCTGCAGATCATAATGGTTGTCTTCTCTCTGGTCATCCTGTGGGTCTTCACCTACTTTTTTCTGAGAAACTGGAATAAACGGGCCAAGCTGGAGGCCCAGCTTAGGGAACAGAAGCGCATGGCTGCTCTGGGTGAAATGGCCGCAGTTCTGGCCCATGAAATCAGAAATCCGCTCAGCATCATAAAGGGATTTGCGCAATATCATCTGGAGAAAACCAAGGACCCCGGTTCAAGGGAAGATTTCACCATCATTGTGGAAGAATCCAGGAGACTGGAAAACCTCACAAACAATCTGCTCATATATGCACGGCCCACCAGGCTGGCTGAAACGGAATTTGAGACGGAAAAACTGTGCCGCGACATCCGGCGCAATGTAGGACAGATACCCGGCGATGTTAATTTCAGGCTGGAATGCAGTAACATGACCGTTTTCATGGACAGGGAGAAGCTGATCCAGATAGCCATCAACCTGCTCAACAGCGCATTCGATGCCGTCAAGGATCTGCATGAACCAGAAGTGTACCTTGGCATCACATCTGCCGGAGAAGACCTGATACTCACTGTAGAAGACAGCGGGCCGGGACTTCCCGCAGAGGTATTGGACAGACTGTTTGAACCGTTCGTCACCACGAAGACCAAAGGAACCGGGCTGGGGTTGGCCATTGTCCACCGTCTGGTCTCAGGCATGGACGGAGACATAATCTTCGAAAAAAGAGAGAACGGCGGGACACGGGTGCGGGTTAGGCTGCCCATGAAAAATGCTCTGGCAGAATCGTAACAGACATCACCGGACTGCAGAATACGAACGCATCCCTCCCTGTACTTCGAATACCCAACAACGCAATGGTTAAGGAAACAGCAAGAAACAAAAAAAAATATGCATGTCAGACATGTGGTCAGGTTTCCCCCAAATGGCTGGGCAGTTGTCCCGGATGCGGGGCCTGGAACACCCTTGTTGAAGAGCCTGCCGCCCCGGGCGGGAGACGGACCGGCAGACCGCTTTCGAGACATGTACAGGATCCCGTACCCATCTCTGATATCTCTGCCGCACAGTGTGATTCCAGACTGCAGACAGGCATGGATGAAATGGACAGGGTTCTCGGCGGAGGCCTGGTCCCCGGAGGTATGGTACTGCTCAGCGGAGAACCCGGGATCGGCAAGTCCACCTTGTTGCTTCAGATCCTTGCCGGCCTGACCTCAGACCGCAGGACCATACTCTATGTAAGTGGTGAAGAATCGTTGAACCAGATACGGCTTCGGGCTGAGAGACTTGGATCCATACCTGAAACACTGTGGGTGGCGGCGGAATCCGATTTTGACAGAATCGTAGAGATTGCAGAAGAAAAATCCCCGGCGGTCATGGCAGTGGATTCCGTTCAGACCATCTCGTGCAGCGACATTTCATCCGCCCCGGGAAGCGTGAGCCAGGTCCGTGAAGCCACAGCAAGGCTCATGCAGTTTGCCAAAGCCCGGGACATACCTGTCATACTGGTGGGGCATGTCACAAAGGAAGGCACGATAGCCGGCCCCAGGGTACTTGAGCACCTGGTGGATACAGTGCTCTATTTCGAGGGAGACCGGAGCCACACATTCCGCCTGCTCAGGACGGTCAAGAACCGTTACGGCCCCACCCATGAGATAGGTGTATTCGAAATGTCGGGGACCGGGCTCATGGAAGTCCCGAATCCTTCCGAGATCTTCCTGAGCCAGAGACCCGAACCGGTGCCAGGCTCAATAATTGTACCGTGCATGGAAGGAACCAGGCCCATACTCGTGGAAATTCAGTCCCTGGTCAGCCCGTCCCATCTAAACATGCCCAGACGCACCGCCACCGGCATAGACAATAACCGGCTGGCTCTCCTGGTAGCCATCATGGAAAGACACCTGGCAGTTCCGCTCTATGACCGGGACATCTTCGTCAATGTTGTCGGAGGAATGAAAATTACCGAAACAGCCGCCGATCTCGGCATAATACTGGCGATGCTGTCAAGCCTTAATGACACCCCCCTGGACAGGGGGACTGCCGTATTCGGTGAAGTAGGACTTACCGGCGAGGTAAGGCCGGTAAGCAGGCACGACATGAGGCTTAACGAAGTCAGACGGCTGGGCCTCAGGCGGTGCATAATACCCGTTCATGGATCCGAACGGCTGACCGCCTTGGAAGCACTGGATACAGTGCCTGTAAAGACCATTAGCGAAGCCTCTAAAGTCTGCTGAAGAACTTGACAGCCAGCCCGCCGTAGCCTAAATTTCACAAGATGTTCAGGCCGCAGGATAGATCAGGAAACCAGGGAATCTGATTCAGTCTGGCAGGTTACATTTTAAAGTCAGCATGGGCCCATCATCCTGCAACCGTCCTTGTGATTGATTATTACTGGTTGCAGTTAACTTTAATATTGATTTTTAACCTCAAAATAAGCGACTCAACTTTCGGAGTGAAATTTTACCGTAAAAATAGCCTTAATATGTTGAAATAATTGTCATTATCTACTTAAGGAGTCCT
>DTYO01000185.1 GCA_012961845.1 Thermodesulfobacteriaceae bacterium | reverse complement strand
CTGCAGGCTAGAACTCTGAACGATATGTGTGAGCCCTGGAGGTCTTCAGCATAAAGAGTCCTGTAGGTGGACAGGGATTCAGGATCAGAATAAGGATAGAGCCGGATTTCACCTCTGAGTCCGTGGGCTTTGGCTATTCGGCCGACCGCAAAAAAGTCCTGTTGGAAGCAACGGTTGGCAAGTGACTTTCCGGAAACGATTTTTTTGCCCGAACCCTGCGTCATGCCTGGAAAATACTGCCTGGAATCTCAAATAAACACTCCGGTTTATTGGCCACCCAATCAATTGATCCCGTACAAAAACCCTGCTTCTGTAGAGTCGCTGGTCACTCGAGTATTTCCAGGACAGCCCTCTTTTTCTGTTTCGTTGATGCAGCACTGAGTATCGTTCTCATGGCCCTTGCTGTCCTGCCCTGACGACCGATTATCTGTCCAAGGTCTTCCTTGGCCACCTTCAATTCGATGACAGAGGTCCTTTCGCCTTCAACTTCATTCACCTTCACCGCTTCAGGATTGTCTACCAGTTCTTTTGCTATATATTCGATCAATTCCTTCATGGCGTACCTCCGCGGGCCTGTCGGACAGTTCGGGTTTCAGTCTGGAATTTTGCCCCGTGCCTTGTTGCGTCTGGCTACTGAGTTGCTACGCTTTTGGACATCAGACTTCTGACGGTGTCAGATGGTTTAGCGCCGCGATCTAGCCACTTGTCCAGTTTTGATTTATCTATTCTGATCTCAGCAGGATCTTTGAGAGGATCATAAGTCCCCAGTATCTCCAGGAACTTGCCGTCTCTCGGTGATTCTGCATTGGCTGCCACTATTCTATAAAAGGGTTTTTTCTTTCTCCCGCCGCGGGTTAAACGGATTGATATTGCCATTCATGCCTCCTGTGTAAAGTTATCTATGTTTACTGTAATTACTGATTCAGTGCCTGACCGGAAATGAGTTTTTTCCTGCGCGATCAAGGCGCCTGAAAAAGCAGGTGCAGACATAATTTCGCGCACTGTTTTTTCAGTCAACCCAGAGATCGGCGAAAAGATATTTCCGAACAGACGTTACTTGATGAATTTTACCACAAAATGAAATGTTTTTGCACCCTGAATAAACTTCCGGACCGGCATTGTACGGGGTCACCGGATACGGCGGCTGCGGTATTGCCAGGTATTTGTGATACGGCTAGCGTGTCTGAACGTCCCCTCCGCTTTTCATCTGCAGCACCTGTGACATCATGCATTCCGGCTGACAGTCGTGTGATCAGTTGTCCGGCCGGGTATGATCATCAAAAGGGGAGCAGGCCCTTGGGGAACTGTTTGAAGTTGCTTTTTCGCATCTTTTTCAGCATTTTATTCATGGTGGCAAAGTTTTTCAAAAGCTTGTTTACATCCTGTACAGTGGTGCCGCTCCCTTTTGCAATCCGCCGCCTGCGGCTTGCGTTTATAATGGTATAATTCCTCCTTTCCGCCGGAGTCATGGAGTTGATGATCGCCTCTACCTGGATCAGCTCTTTTTCATCCGGTGCAAGCCCTTTAAGTTGCTTCATCTTGTTGAGGCCGGGTATCATGGATAGGATCTGCTCGAGGCTGCCCATCTTCCTGATCTGCCGGAGCTGGTCTCGAAAGTCTTCCAGGGTAAAGGTATCTTTTTTCAGTTTTTTCTGGAGTTCGAGGGCCTTTTTTCTGTCTACGGTGTCCTGTGCCTTTTCAATGAGGGTCAGGACATCTCCCATGCCCAAAATTCTGTTGGCAATGCGGTCGGGATGGAAGGATTCAAGAGCATCCAGTTTTTCGCCGATCCCCACCAGTTTTATGGGCCGGCCTGTAACGGTCTGTATGGACAGAGCTGCGCCGCCTCTGGCATCACCTTCCAGTTTGGTGAGTACTACACCGGTAATGGAGAGATCTCTGTCGAATTCCTTGGCGATATTGACTGCATCTTGGCCTGTCATGGAGTCAGCTACCAGCAGTATTTCCTGGGGATCGACCGCTGCTTTGATGTCTTTCAGCTCGGTCATGAGTTCTTCGTCTATATGAAGGCGTCCGGCAGTGTCCAGGATGACGGTATCATGGCCCGATGCCTCTGCCTTTGCCACTGACCGTCTGGCTATTTCGACAGGCGAGAACGACGGGTCAGAAGGGAATACATCTATATTGAGTTGTGCGCCCAGGGTTTTCAGCTGTTCTATGGCTGCAGGTCTGTAAACGTCGGCCGGTGAAAGGTACGGTTTTCGTCCCCTGGTCCTGAGCCATCTGGCTATTTTTGCCGCGGTTGTTGTCTTCCCCGACCCCTGAAGGCCTACCAGCAGGATGACTGCCGGCTGGCGCCCTGCTAGGTTGAGATTCTGGTTGTGTCTGCCCAGGAGCTTGACCAGCTCTTCATGGACTATCTTTATGACCTGCTGAGCCGGGGTGAGGCTGTCCATGACTTCCTGCCCCACTGCTCTTTCCCTGATTCTGGCCACAAAATCCTTGACGACTATATAGTTTACGTCCGCCTCCAGCAGGGCCAGACGGACTTCTCTTATGCCCTCCTGGATATTTTCCTCAGAGAGCTTTCCGTACCCTTTTAATTTCTTGAATACCGCGTCAAGGCGCTGGCTTAAATTGTCAAACATCTGATTATGGATTTCTGTGCAGTATTAAATATTTTCGTACAGGCACTATACGACTTGAAAACCGAACTAATCTACTTAATCGATCACTGCGTGTCAATAGTCCGGCTGCGGACTGTTTCCGTACCTGTGTAATCAAGTACATTCCCGCAGACTATACTGTGAGCAGTCACGATCGTCTGCGTTTAGCGGTTCTTCTGGATCTGAAAACCACCTTGACTGCATCGTTGATCCTCGAAACCAGGTGGAATCTCAGGGCGTCCCTGACCAGGGCGGGAATTTCATCGAGATCTCTGGCGTTCCTCTTGGGCAGGATTACTTCTTTAATCCCTGCCCTGTGTGCAGCCAGGACTTTTTCCTTTATTCCTCCCACTGGCAGCACCTGCCCTCTCAAGGATATTTCTCCGGTCATGGCCACGTCAGACCTGACGGCTTTTCCGGTGAACAGGGATATCATGGCCATGCATATGGCTACCCCTGCGGATGGTCCGTCTTTAGGTATGGCACCTGCCGGAACATGAATATGCAGGTCATGTCCGGAAAATGTGTCGCCCGGTATACTGAGCTCATCGGTTTTTGACCTGATGTAACTTAGAGCGGCCTGGGCGGATTCCTTCATTACATCACCGAGTTTGCCTGTGAGCATCAGCTTTCCGGCCCCCTTCATCATGGTGGCCTCTATAAAGAGAATCTCGCCCCCTGAAGGTGTCCAGGCGAGGCCTGTTGCCACTCCAGGGATGCTGGTTCGTTCAGCCGCTTCTGGTTCATACCTGGGCGGGCCAAGGTAGTTGGCCAGATTCCTGATACGTACGGTGACCTTTTCTGTTTCACCTTCGGCAACCTGCCTGGCCACACCTCGACAGACCGCTGCAATCTGCCTTTCAAGATTGCGTACTCCGGCCTCACGGGTATGGGCACTGATGATTTTTGCAAGGGCCCGCCTGTCGATACTGAGATTCCGTCTGGTAAGCCCGTGGGCGTCCAGCTGTCTGGGAATGAGATACCGCCGGACAATCTGGAGTTTGTCTTCAAGGGTGTAGCCGGTCAGCTCTATTACCTCCATCCGGTCCAGGAGTGGTCCCGGTATGGTGTCTAGGACGTTGGCAGTGGCTATGAAGATGATTTTTGACAGATCGAATTCCAGGCCGAGGTAATGATCGGTAAACGTGGCATTTTGTTCCGGATCCAGTACCTCCAGCAGGGCGGATGCAGGATCTCCCCTGAAATCCATGCCGATCTTGTCTATTTCGTCCAGCATGAAAACCGGATTTTTGACTCCTGCCTTCTTCAGGCCCTGAATGATCCGGCCCGGCATGGCTCCGACGTAGGTGCGGCGGTGCCCTCTGATCTCAGCCTCGTCCCTTATACCGCCAAGAGAGATGCGGAAAAATTTTCTGCCGACAGCTCTTGCGATGGATTTTCCCAGGGAAGTTTTGCCAGTGCCGGGGGGGCCGGCAAAGCACAGGATCGGTCCCTTGGCATCGGGCTTGAGCTTGCGGACGGCAAGGTATTCCAGGATTCTCTTCTTCACCTTTTCCAGGTCATAATGGTCCTTGTCCAGGATCTTTCCCGCCCGTTCGAGATCAAGGTGGTCTTCAGTATATTCATTCCAGGGCAGTTCCAGAAGCCAGTCGATATACGTCCTGGCTACCGTATATTCTGATGAGGAAGGATGCATGGTGGAGAGGCGCTTCAGCTCCCTTTCAGCTTCTTCCATGGCCTCCCGGGGCAGCCCTTTGGCTTCGAGCTTTTCGTGAAGCTCCTGAATTTCGTCCGGTTCCTCTTCTGTCTCTCCCAGTTCTTTTTTTATGGCCTTGAGCTGTTCCCTCAGATAGAATTCTTTCTGGGTTTTTTCTACCTGCCCCTTGACTTCTGTCTGGATCTTGTGTCCGAGCTCCAGCACTTCAAGCTGCTGTGTCAGGATGCGCAGGGCTGTCTGGAGCCTCTCCTTTACATCCAGTGCCTCGAGTACTGTCTGTTTTTCTGCGGAAGATATGTTCAGGTGGCTGACCACTATGTCTGCCAGCACGCCGGGGTCCTCCATGTTGGTGACTACTCCGCCCAGTTCAGTGGGAATGTTCAGGGACAGAGACAGGACTTTTGAGAAAACCTGGCGGATGTTGACCATCAGAGCCTTTATCTCCATTCCATGGCTGACCGTGTCTTTCACAGTTTCTACCCTGGCTTTGATATAGGGTTCTTCTGCGGTTATTTCCAGAAGCCTTACCCTGGTAACTCCCTGTACTATGAGCTTGGCATGCCCTTCTTCGTTTTTTGCCATTTTCAGTATCAGTGCAAGGGTACCTATATTGTGCAGCTCAACTTCTTCGCCCTTGCTGTCTCTGGACAGCACTATGGCAATGGTCCGGTCTGTAGCCAGGGCGTCATCAATCATTTTTACCAGATGAGGGGTTTCCACTACCCAGGGAACCACCATGTGCGGAAACAAGACGTGATCAGAGCTCGGCATCACCGGGAGCTCGCGCACTGTGTTCTGCTGGGCGTTTTCAATGATGTCCTTGATATCGCTGTGGTTATCCATATGTTTACCTCAATCGGCGGGTGCTAGCATGTAAATGGTCTTTTCCTGACTGAGTTCCAGCGCAAATCCCAATTCGCAGCACACACCTGCAATGTGTTCAATAGTGAGATTTTAGAGGTCAGGATACGTTGATCCTGATTTTATCGCTTGATTTTCTACAGGGTATCCTGATGGTGAGCAGTCCGTTTTCATAGAGTGCTTCTATCCGTTCAGGGTCTATGTGCGCAGGGATGCGGATGATGCGCTCAAACGGACCGTATTCGATTTCCATCTGGTGAAAGTGCCTGCCGTCCAGACTGACAGGGCATTTTCTGTGCCCGGCCAGCCGGAGGAAATGTCCGTCCCAGGTCAGGTGAATGTTGTCCTTGTCTATGCCGGCTGCTTCGACAACAATAAATACCGTGTCATCCCCCTGAAATACATCCACCGCAGGCATCCACCCGCTGTTGGAGAGAACCATCGGCCTGGAAAGCTGAGAAAACGCATCCATAAGGCGCCTCATCCTGCCATGCAGCTGCTCCAGGTTTCGTTCGACCTTGATTTTAATGACCGGCATATATAGTTTCCTCCAAAGAAGTCAGAAACAGGGCTAAAAATGCCATAGAGGCCTGTGCCGTCCTGTCCTGCTGTTGTAAACAGATAACTGCTCACAGGGCTGTCTGCCAAAATGTACGGGATTACAGGGTACTGCAATACAGGGCGGAGGGGGTCAGACGTACTTCTGTACTTCAGGCCCCTGACACCGACGCAGATGCAGTACTCTACATTCTCATAGTGAACAATAGGTCATGGTCTGGCTGCAATCAAGCAGGTTCGATGATTTTTTCTTGACTGGTTTCATCTACTTGATTATTAAAAGACGTTTCTCAGACTCCTTGCCGTGGAGCAGTGCACTCCTTTGACTGCATCCGCGGCCGGACAACATTCAGACCAGAAGGAGAACATAAATCAATGGAACTGCGTTATTACGACACATTTTATCTGCTTCATCCCGACCTCAATGACGAGGAACGGCAGGCCATCTCGGAAAAGCTCCAGAATATAGTGGTGGAGAGCGGCGGTCAGGTTGTCAAGATCGATCCCTGGCCCCTGAAAAAACTTGCATATAAGGTTCAGAAGCAGTCGCATGGCTATTATGTGACAATGGAATATGGGGCGCCGTCCGACGCACTTGAGGAAATAACCCGGAATCTGCGCCTTGATGAGAATGTCATGAAGTTTCTGACCACCAAACTAAGTGATGCTTTTGATCCCGCACTGATTGCCGAGTCCCGGGAGGCCTCATCGCCTGAAGAAACTGCCGGGGAAGCGGCTGCACCTGCGGAATCTGGAGAAGGAGAGTAGAATTATGCAACAGCCGAGAATCGCCCGACACAGACGGCGGCGTATATATGTGCACAGGAAGGTATGCCGTTTCTGTGCTGATAAGACAATGGCAATGGATTACAAGGACGCCAGGACACTCAGGCATTTCACTACCGAGAGGGGAAAGATACTGCCCCGCCGGATTACCGGGACCTGCGCCAAACACCAGAGGAAACTCACTTCCGTCATCAAGAAGGCCAGGATCATGGCACTGCTGCCGTTTACTTCCGGACACGCCCAGGAATAGGCGGGCGGCCTGCATCCGATTGCGGCCATCCAGGCCTCATCAGCCTACGGCTCACATTATTATGAGCCGGTCTTGAGGAGTTCAGGGTTTTTTACATTCATGGCATGCAGCCATTCGGTGATCTGAACCTGACCTGAATCAGGACTGTCTCCCCGGGAAAGTGGGTATGCCGGAGCGAGAAAATCGCTGCAGAGCGGCTGGTAATGCCGGAATCCGTTTCCTGGCCAGATACCAAGTGAACAAGATTGGATACCAGTCCGGAATCTAAACAGCAATCGCCGTTTATTCATTCTATGACGGGGCGGTGTGTCCTGGGGTTTCCGATCATGGTCCTGCCCTTGGCACTGCCTGGTTTCGCGGTCTTTTTCCAGCTGTTCGTCCCGGGTCTGCTTGTCCTCGCTGCCGACGGTCTCGTCCTTGTCCATGCCCTGGTATTCATCGGAGGAATTACTCTGCTAGGCGTTTTATGGTGCCTTGCGGCAGGGAATCCCGAGATGGTGGTTATACTGATCCAGATCTCAGGGCTGGCATTAATTCTAATTGCCGGCAGGAAGCATGAATGGTCAGGACCAAAGGTGTTGCTGGCAGGCTATGCTGCTCTGGTGCTGATGCTGTTTCTGGCCATGATGATGGGCGGTCAGGATGTTCAGGCCGGATACCACAGGCTGGTGGATGCGGTATCGGACGACCTGGACCGGAGCTTTCAACTCTATATGCAGTCATCACCTGACAGGGTGCATGCCGATATAGATCTGTGGTTCAGAGGTTTCAAGGAGGCGGTGATCCGTTTCCTTCCGGGTATGCTGGCACTGTTCAGTCTGTTCGTCAGCCTGACCAACCTGCTTACCGTCAGAAGAGGCCTGAGCAGGTGGTTCAACATATACGCCTTTGCCCCTGCCTTCATGTTCTGGAAAATGCCGTTCGAGCTGGTGTGGGCGGTCATACTGTCCGGCGGCTGCGCCTTTCTCCTGGAAGGCATGCCGAGGCTGGCGGGAGAAAACGTACTGCTCGCCCTCAGCGGAATTTTCTTTCTGCAGGGGCTGGGGATTGTCATTTTCTGTTTCCGGGAGTTCAGGGTGCCCGCTTTTTTCCGGTGGATCACTTATTTTCTGCTGATGACGCAGTGGTATGGCCTTGTCATCATTTTTCTGTTAGGCTTGTTTGACTGCTGGTTCAATTTCAGGGCCAGGGTCCGGAGGCCTGTTGAAAAATAGGATACGACAGGTTTGGAGAGAGTATGCGGCATGTAGCCGAAGCAGCACCGGATTATCCGGCCGAATTTCTGTTGGATGGGTGACCGCAATTATATATAATATTTATGATTGTGTGTGCAGTTAATAAAGGCTGTTTGGGGAAGACATTTTTTCAGGCGCCTTCAAGTTATTATTGGGAGGAATATACCGATGGAAGTAATCCTTAAAGAGACGATTCCTTCTCTTGGCAAGGCTGGGGATATTGTCAAAGTGGCAAACGGTTATGCCAGAAATTTCCTGGTTCCCAAGGGAAAGGCCATAGTTTCCAGCAAGAAGAATCTTGAACAGCTTGAAAGGCAGCGTGCCCTTATCCTTGCCAGGGCGGCAAAGGAGAAAGAAGAGTTCGAGGCGCTGGCTGGTCAGCTAGTGGGGCTGGATATAACAATCCCGGTAAAGGTGGGGGAAGAAGATCGACTGTACGGATCTGTCACCAGCATGGACATTGGGGATGCAATCGGGCAGCATGGTTACACTGTGGACCGCAGGAAGATACGGCTGGACGAACCTATCAAGTCACTTGGAGAGTACGAAGTTCCGGTCAGGCTCAGTCCTGACGTGACTGCTTCTCTGACAGTGAAGGTGGTTCCCGAGGAAGCATGATCCACCGCGGCCGTAAGAGGCGGGTACTGTGGTGGTAACAACCTCTCTGCAAAAAAAATCCCGGTCCGGGGATCTCCGCATTCCTCCCCAGAATATCGAGGCGGAACAGAGCGTCCTGGGCGGGATTCTCATTGAAGACGGGGCCCTGCTCAAGGTGATGGAGATTCTGCGCCCTGACGATTTTTACAAGGAGGCTCACGGAATTATCTATTCCACGATCCTGGAGCTTTTCGAACGGAATGAACCCCAGGATCTTGTGACAGTCCATAATGCCCTCAAGGCATCCGGCAGGCTGGAGGCTGCAGGCGGTGTGCCGTATCTTGCTGAACTGACCGAGACCATGCCGGTGGCAGCCAACATCGCCTATTACGGAAAAATAGTCAGGGACAAGGCCATACTCCGGAGGCTTCTTCAGAAGACCTCGAAAATAGCCACTCTGTGTTACGAAGAGGCAGGCACTGTGGACGATATACTGGAGGCCGCAGAGGCTGCCGTATTCGAGATCACTCAGTCCAAGATTCATCAGGCCTTCCATCCCCTCAGGAACGTGCTCAAAGACAGCATTAAAAAAGTCGAGCAGCTTTACGAACGCCAGGAAATGATAACAGGGGTACCCACCGGTTTTACAGATCTGGATGCCATGACCGCCGGTTTTCAGCCTTCTGATCTGATTATCATAGCAGGCAGGCCCAGCATGGGGAAAACATCCTTCGCGCTCAACATCGCCCAGCATGCTGCAATTGCTGAAGGCATTCCTGTGGCATTTTTTTCCCTGGAGATGTCCAAAGAACAACTGGCTCTGAGGATGCTCTGTTCAGAGGCCAGGATAGACGCTCAGAAAGTCCGGACGGGTTTCCTCAGCGGTCAGGACTGGTCCAAGTTGATCAATGCAGCGGGGCATCTCTCTGAGGCACCGATTTTCATCGACGACACCCCTGCAATATCCGTGCTCGAGATGAGGGCGAAGGCCAGGCGTCTCAAGACCGAGCATGATCTTGGAATGGTGGTCATAGATTATCTTCAGCTCATGAGAGGGCGCGGGCGGGTGGAAAGAAGGGAACAGGAGATTTCAGAGATATCCCGCTCTCTCAAGGCCATGGCCAAGGAACTCGATCTTCCCGTCATAGCCCTTTCCCAGCTCAACAGGAAAGTGGAGGACCGTCCTAAGAAAAGGCCGCAGATGTCCGATCTCAGGGAATCAGGCGCCATAGAACAGGATTCTGATGTGATCGCCTTTATCTACCGTGACGAGGTCTACAATCGTTCCGAAGACAATCCCAACAGGGGGAAGGCGGAAATCATAGTAGGTAAGCAGAGAAACGGTCCTACGGGTGTGGTGCACCTGGCCTTCCTGTCTCAGTATTCGTCCTTTGCCAACCTGTCCCACGAAACCGAACATTGACATACTACTCCGGGAACTCCTGGCTGAAAGCGGAGTGACGCCTTCACCGGGCCTTGTGGAGCAGTTGAAGTTATATCTGAGGGAACTCCGGGCCTGGAACCTGAAAATCAACCTGACAGGCCTCAGGACCGTGGAAGAGATGGCCGTGAAACACATCGGCGACACCCTTACGCTGTTGCCGGTTATTCCCGGGCAAGTCTGCACGGTCTTGGATGTGGGAACCGGTGCCGGGGTGCCG
>DTYO01000184.1 GCA_012961845.1 Thermodesulfobacteriaceae bacterium | reverse complement strand
AGATCTCCCGCAGCCATGAATGCAGATAACAGCATCATTACCGTAAAAAGAATGGAGGTAGTATCCATTCAGCAGGATGCATGTTTCGACAACATAATACTACAGACGACAGGACGGTAGAAAAACACTCATTTCAGAAAACGCCTGTTACATCAGGCAGATCAGAACTGTATGGTAGAACGGACACATGACAGCGACTGTTCTTGAAAACAAAAACCGAAGATTCTGCTGATAACCTTAGTTTTTCAGATTCTTTGCGAATTCCAAGGGACCTGTATAAGGTCCCTTTTTTACTTGTTTTTCTCCTGTCAGGCCATGTTTCACAATAAAATATTTTTTCCCTTGAATCTTTTTCACCCCTGACATAATACATTATGGCTCAATATTTGCGACATAGCCTCAGACTGTGACTTCGTCCAAAAAATTATACTGAAAAAATTGAGAGGGGATTCAGGGAAACATGTCTAAATTCAAGTTCAAAATCATCTGCTTTACTACATTTGTCATTCTCTGCACACTTTTGACATCCACCTATCTGTTTGCGGCCAGCGCCAGGCTGACATGGGACAGAAACCGGCAGAACAACATTTCAGGTTATGAAATCCACATGGGCACGAAAAGCGGCAGATATTCAGAGATACTGACAGTCAGCGATGCCGGCAGCGGAACTGTCCAGTCATACATGATAGATAACCTCGAAGAGGGAACAAGATACTACTTTGCGCTGAAGGCCTTTGACACCAGCAGTGTGAGAAGCGCCTTTTCAGAGGAAGTATCCATAATAGTGGCACAGACCGGGGCTTCATCGTCAATGCCTCAAAACGGAGGCACTGTATTGCTATATGATGATTTCAGCACTGATACTTCTGAAGATTACAGCGTATTCGATATGTGGACAGAAAACGGCGCAGGAGAACTGCTGTATTCCGGATCACAAAAAAAACTGCACGTCCTTACCGGAGACAACATCGCCTTGAAACTTTCCAGGAATCTTCCATTTTTATCCAGCGGCAAATTCAGCCTGGATTTCCATCCCCAGGTAAAATATCCAGCCGGAGGAGTAATAGCCATACGCCTGGTGCAGGATGAAGACAATTACTATCAGATGGCCAATACAGATGGATACGGTGCAGGTAGCATTTCTAAAGTCATCAATGGGCGCAGGGTAGAAAAAATGTATTTCAATTCGGAATATGCTCAGGATACCGCATACCATATCTCTGTTTCATTCAGCCCGAAAAAGCTGATAGTCCAAGCATTCGGTAACGATGTCATACTTGATGCCAATTCTGACGATATCATCGTATCCGGTCTTGAAATCATGGTTAATCAGCAGGACTGCTATATTGACAATATCAGGTATGAAGCAGACTGAGTCGATTCCATTGATCTCTGACGCCCGCACTCTCCGTGTTGACAGGTCATAAAGGGCTTGTTATTAGATCGAATTAAGGTATCTGTAGTATGATGGTCGCAGGGCACAGCTTCTGCTGTATTGTCTATCGGCTGAAGCACAGGGAGCATTCGGCCTGACCGCCTCCCTGTATAGAGCGCGTCTAAAAATTGTTATTTTGTCCCGAGAATACGTCGCACCAAAAAATAATCGTCGAAATATCAGGAAGATGTCTGCGGTTCTTTTTCTCGTGCGACTTGTTACGGAACAAAATCCCTGATTTTTGGAAGCACCATGACAACTCATACATTTTGATCAGTTGTATCTGCATCAATATTCAGCTCTTTTGTTTCCGATACGCTGAAAGATACCCTTCCTTAACCGTCAACCACAGTTCCTGTAAATCTTATCAGAAAAGGAGTGTGTGCAATGAGTGGCAATGAAGATAAAATTACCAGCCTACTTGCCGAAGGGCGGGTGTTTGATCCACCTGTGGATGGTCGTGATGAGGCCTTCATCAAGAGCATGGAGGAGTATCAGGCCCTATACAGGCAGTCCATGGAAGATCCGGAAGGGTTCTGGGCCGATCAGGCCGATAAACTGGTCACCTGGTACCGGAAATGGGACAAAGTCCTGGAATGGGACTTTACCAAGCCTGAGATAAAGTGGTTCCAGGGAGGCAAGCTCAACATATCATACAACTGCCTGGATCGTCACCTCACGGACGGCCGTAAAAACAAGGCTGCAATCATCTGGCAGGGAGAGCCAGAAGAAGATGTCAGGGTTTACACCTACCAGATGCTCCACACAGAGGTATGCCGCTTTGCCAATGTTCTCAAGAAGAAGGGAGTCAGAAAGGGAGACCGTGTCTCCATATATCTTCCCATGGTGCCCGAACTTGCCATCTCCCTGCTGGCATGCGCCAGAATCGGAGCCATGCATTCGGTAGTATTCGCCGGCTTTTCAGCGGTTGCCCTGCAGAACCGCATCCAGGACTGCGAGGCAAAGGTATTGGTCACATCTGACGCCGTCCTACGTTCTGGCAAGACCATCCCTCTCAAGCCGAATGCTGATCAGGCCCTTGAGAACTGCCCGTCGGTGGAGCACTGTATCGTAGTCCGCCGCGCAGGCAATGAAGTAAATATGCAGCAGGGACGCGATTCCTGGTGGCACGAAGAGATAGAGGCGGACGGCATAGATTCCGTATGTGAACCGGAGCCGATGGAGGCTGAAGACACCCTCTTCATCCTGTACACTTCCGGTTCCACCGGAAAGCCCAAGGGTGTGGTACATACCACGGGCGGCTACCTTACCTATGCCATGTATACATGCCAGTATGTGTTTGATCTCAAAGATGACGATGTCTACTGGTGTACAGCGGATATCGGCTGGATAACAGGCCACACCTATATCCTGTACGGCCCACTCGGCCTGGGCGCCACCTCCCTGATGTTCGAAGGAGTTCCCACGTATCCCGGACCAGACCGTTTTTGGAAAGTTGTGGACAAGTTCATGGTAAATATCTTCTATACAGCACCCACCGTAATCAGGGCCCTGATGCGCTATGGCGACGAACCCGTACTGAACAGCGATCTTTCCACGCTGCGCATTCTAGGCTCCGTCGGTGAACCCATAAATCCTGAAGCATGGATGTGGTATCACGTCAATGTCGGCAAAGGAAAACTTCCCATAGTGGATACCTGGTGGCAGACGGAAACCGGAGGCATATTGATCTCTCCAGCTCCATATGCAACTCCTCTCAAACCGGGCTCTGCAACATTCCCGCTGCCCGGCGTGGACGCAGCCATATATACAGAAGACGGCAAGGAGGCCAGCACGAATGAAGGAGGCCACCTGGTCATACGCAGGCCGTGGCCCGGGATGCTCCGCGGCGTGTTCGGAGACCCCGAACGGTTCAAGAAGACATACTTCAGCCGGTTCGAAGGAATTTACGACCCGGAAGACGGGGCGCGAAGGGATGAAGACAACTACTTCTGGATCATGGGGCGTCTCGACGACGTCATAAACGTTTCAGGCCACCGTCTCGGTACGGCGGAGATAGAATCCGCCCTAGTCGCACACCCGACAGTAGCCGAGGCAGCCGTGGTTGGCATGCCTCATCCTGTCAAGGGGCAGTCTATTTTCGCGTATGTCACTCTGATGGCATCGGCGGAAGAAAGTGACGAACTGAGGAACGAACTGCGCAAACATGTGCGCACCGAGATCGGACCCATCGCCACACCGGAGGTGATCATGTGGGCCCCGGGGCTTCCCAAGACCAGATCCGGGAAGATCATGCGCCGGATACTCCGCAAGATCGCGGCCGACGACTTCAAAGACTTCGGTGACACATCCACCCTTGCAGATCCGTCCGTGGTGGACCACCTGGTTTCGGCAAAGAAGAGTCTTGGTTGAACATAAGGGTGCCTCTGAACAACTTGAATTCAGGGGCACCTCCTGGCATTTTTGCTACTCAAACCTGATTCACACCTGCCAGGTACCGGAACACTTAAGTGAAGTTCAAAAAACGGGAAGCAGTATTCTGGAGCCTGTCCATCGTCGTCATTCCTCTCTGCAGGATCAAGAGACCCTTTATCCGGGATTATTCGCTTCACAAGCCAAACAAACACCAATTAATATAAATTACAGCAGGTTACATAAAACAGGTTGGTCAAAAACTGCACCCAAAAGGTGCAATGAATTCAACGAAAAAGTGTTCGGCATTTGAGGCCGCAATGGGTTCACGATTTCACCAGATGTGCCGCATTGTCAGGGGGTTGAAGTACCAAATTACGCATGTGCCACTTGTGAATTCCGTTGAAACGATCGCTCAAGTCGAACACCGGCCCCAGCCGGATCCCCTGCACTGT
>DTYO01000183.1 GCA_012961845.1 Thermodesulfobacteriaceae bacterium | reverse complement strand
GTGGCTGCTGCCATGCTGTCGGTATCCGGAGGGCTCCATATGGACGGCCTCAGCGATACGGCCGACGGTTTTTTCAGCGGCAGAAACCGGGAAGGCACACTCGAGATAATGAGGGACAGCCGGACAGGGGCCATGGGAGTCATGGCAATAGTGGTGGTATTTGCTGTAAAGACCGCTGCGCTGGCAGGTATTCCTCAGGGCAGGATGTGGGTTCCTGTTCTGCTCATGCCCATCGCCGGGCGGGTTGTCCTGGTGCTGATGGTCGCCTTCATGCCCTATGCGCGGCCTGAAGGCGGGATCGGTACGCTTTTTTTTGAGCGATCCCAACGAAAATGTGCCTGCTGGTGCCTTGTGGCGTTCACAGTGCTTTCATGGCTGGTTGCCGGTGCTGCGGGTCTGCTTCTGGTGGGAGTGGTGCTGACCGCTGCTTTCTGTCTGGGTGTGTTCTGCTACAGAAAGATAGGCGGCATGACCGGGGACAGCCTGGGGGCCTCATGTGAGATTTCCGAAACCATGGCTGCTGTGACCATGGCTGCGGGGCCGATACTTTCCATGTGGAGAACATAGGACTGTGTAGGGAAAGGAACGATGAGGCTGGAATACATGGTGGCGGCAGCCCTGGTCATGGATGTATTTCTCGGGGATCCGCGGTGGTTTCCCCATCCGGTCCGGTTCATAGGATGGTTTGCAGGGGTTGCTGAGGAAAAATGCAGGTCGATCTTCAGGGATCCGGGACGGGCTGGTGCAGCAGTAGTTTTTTCGGTCCTGCTTGCAACAGTCCTGTGCGGGGCGGCCGTGATCCATGGAGCAGGCTGGCTCAGCCCCCTGGCAGGTAATGTGTGCTCTGTCATCCTGCTCTATTTCTGCCTGGCCGGGAAAGATCTCGCAGCACACAGCAGGGCAGTCTATCAGGCCCTTGATGCGGACGACCTGGATGCAGCCCGCGGAAGGGTAGGTATGATCGTTGGGCGCGATACCAGTGTACTGGGCTGCCGGGGAGTGATCCGTGCATGTGTAGAGAGTGTTGCGGAAAATACCGTGGACGGAATAACGGCTCCGCTTTTTTGGGCAGTAATGATCGGCCCTCTCGGTGCTCTAGTTTACAAGAGCATCAACACCATGGATTCGATGTTTGGGTACAGGGATGAGAGATATGCGGATTTTGGAAGGATAGCCGCCAGACTGGATGATGCGGCAAATTTCCTGCCGGCTCGCCTGACAGGCCTTTTCATGGTTGCCGCTGCATGCCTGCTTGGGTTGCGGTGTGCCGATTCATGGAGAGTCTTCAGGCGAGACAGGCTGAACCACGCCAGTCCCAATGCTGGCCATGCCGAGGCGGCGGTGGCCGGTGCGCTGGGGATCAGGCTGGGTGGAGACGGAGTGTATTACGGCAGGCTGGTCAGGAAACCTGACTTGGGCATTGATGTCTTGAAACCAGAGCCAGGACTCATCCTGAAGGCAAATTCACTGATGACTGCAACCACTGTACTCTTCGTAATCGTGCTGTTTGCCGCGAGGGTGGGGGTGTCTCTGCTGTTTTTTAAGACATGAATACAGCGGGCCGGCCGCATCTGCTCTCGTGGTACTGTATCTGCGGCGTTGAGAGGCATATGAAGTACGGGAGGAGTACGTCTTTATGCCCTCCGCCCTGCATCAGCCGCACCTGAGCAGCAGGACGATAAAGATATGCAGGACAACAGCGATTTAACTGATCATGAATTACGTGCGGTCTTTCTGAAAAGACCCGGATTCGCAGAGATTGACAGGCTGGATCCAGGTGACTTGGTGCCGTTTCTGGAAGTCTGTGCGTGCGGTATATGCTGTACGGACCGGAAGGCATTTGCTGTGCCGCCCCGGGCGATGTCCCTGCCAAGGATCCCCGGACACGAAGTAGCCGGAAGAATGCTGCTGGACATGCCAGGTTCAGGCCTGAAACGGGGTGACAGGGTCGTACTGTGGCCTGCCCTGGCATGCGGGAGGTGCAGATTATGTAAAAGCGGGAGACAGAATCTCTGCAGCTCTATCCTTCTTTTCGGCTGCCACCTCCATGGTGGATTGGCAGAAGCGCTCTTTCTGCCCCGAGAGCTTGTTCCAGGGGCGCGGCTGATAAAGATACCGGAAAATCTCTCATGGCACATGGCCTCACTCTGCGAACCTCTTGCCTGCGTACTCAACGGATTCCGCAGGTTGTCCGACGGATTTCAGCGCTGCCTGGTGGTGGGGGCGGGGCTGATGGGAAGGCTTGCAGCCAGAGTTGCAGGGTTGTCCGGGATGGAAGTCTTGTTGCACGACATCCATCCGGGACGTCTGGAGCAGGCTCTGGCTGACGGGAACAGATTTAACGGCCTGCCTGCTGACATCGTTTTCGTTGCCGCTTCCGGTGAAGGGGCAGTGGAATTCGGAATCAGAAACCTTGCACCCGGAGGTACTGCCGTCCTTTTTTCAGGTCAGGGTCGGGATTGCAGTTTGGGAGTGACTCATAACGATATCCACCGCAGGGAATTCAGTTTGCAGGGCGCATACGGCTGTCGGGAAAAGGATATGCGCACTGCCATGTCCATGCTTTCCAGGGGAGACGTGAAAGCCGGTGATCTCATCACCGGGCTGATTTCTCTGGAGGAAGTGCCTGGTGAACTTTGCAGAACAACCGGAGTGGATGAATACAGGACCGTAATGGTAAATGGAGAATGAACCTAGGTTATGCATATCAAATTCCGACCAAAAAGATTAGTGGTTCTTAACCAAACTCAGCAATTTTTACAGATACATGATAAGCATTATGCTGAATATTGTATAGAGTCACTTATGGGAACCTCTAAAAATTGCCCTTTT
>DTYO01000182.1 GCA_012961845.1 Thermodesulfobacteriaceae bacterium | reverse complement strand
GAAAGGAGGTGCTATCAATAGCTCTACTGCGGAGACTGCTTCCACCAGAGGAAGAAAGACGTCGAAGAAACTGCGGGTTTCAGCGGCTGTCTTGTGCATCTTCCAGTTGGCTGCAAGGATTGGTTTTCTTGCCGAGTGATCCATGTCTAACAGGCCTCCTCAAGTGCCTTGATGCCGGGTAGTTCCTTTCCTTCCAGAAGATGGAGGAAAGCACCTCCGCCGGTGGACATATAAGAGACATTATCTGTTTCTCCTGCAAGGTGGATTGCTAGATCCGTATCGCCGCCACCGATGATGCTCAATGCACTGCTCCTGCCCACAGCATGAGCAAGTTCCATTGTTCCCCTGCTGAAGGGTTTGATTTCAAATGCGCCCATGGGCCCGTTCCAGACTATGGTTCCTGCATTTTCGACGGCGCTGCAGAATAATTCGGTTGTTTCGGGGCCGATGTCGAGGACCATCTGGTCCGGTGGGACAGAACCGGCTTCCACAACCGAAGCCGGAGCATTTTCACTGAGTTCAGGAGCGACTACGCAGTCTGTTGGCAGCAGAAACTGAACTCCTCTTTTTTCGGCTTCATTCATGAGAGAGCGTGCAGTATCCACGAGCTCCGGCTCAATGAGTGATCTGCCCATGTCCTGCCCCATTGCCATAAGGAATGTATTGGCCATGGCACCGCCTATGATAATTTTATCGACTTTCGGAATGACGTTTTTAATGCCTCCCAGTTTTGTGGATACCTTGGCTCCCCCCAGAATGGCTACCATCGGCCTGGCAGGATTCGTGTGCATGGCCTTTTCGTAATAGGTAAGTTCATTCTTCATAAGTAGGCCTGCACCACATTTTTTTACAAGTCCGGGAATACCCACCACCGAGGCATGCGGTCGGTGTGACACGGCAAAGGCATCATTGATGTATACGTCTGCCTGACTTGCCAGGGCAGCGGCAAAATCCGGATCATTTTCAGTTTCGCCCTTGTAATATCTCAGATTCTCCAGCAGGAGAACCTGTCCGTTGGCAAGTGTTTTTTTCAGCTGGTCCACTTCCGGACCGATACAGTCATCTGCCATGAAGACTTCCTGGCCGATCAGTTCCCCAAGCCGCAGGGCAACCGGGCTGAGACTGTATTTTTCAACTCTCCTGCCTTTGGGGTGGCCCAGATGTGCACACAAAATCAGTCGTGCCCCTGTTTCGACTGCATGTCTGACAGAAGGAAGGACAGCACGGATCCGGTTGTCGTCAGCAATTTCGCCTGATACATCAAGGGGAACATTACAGTCCACCCTCATCAGTACTCGCTGACCTTCCAGGGGTATCTCGTCTATGTATTTAATCATGGCTAAACCACCTTTTTCAGAAAAACTCACATGGTCAGAATGGCTAAAGAATGGAGTCTGCAATAGATACTATCCGGTCCCCAAGTATGTTTGTATAACTTCCGAACTCATTGTCGTACCACCCGTATATTACGGTCTGAGTGATAGGTATGTTCATGGGGGCGCACGTTATCTGGTCTTCAGCACCTTCAGGCCCCCTGCATGCCAGTGTCGGATCCACCTGAATGGTTGCAGTGCGGGTATGGGTCTCAGTTCCTTCGATTATGGCGGCGGCCGACGGCAGCCCTATAATGTCCGACGATACGTTCTGTTCTTCCGTGTAGATGAGCCGACCCTGCATGGGACCTTCAGCAGCTTTACTGAAGATGCCGTTGATGAGTTCCCGGTTGATGGGTTTTTCAAGGCTTTCATCCTGGATTGTCAGCACCAGTACTATAAGTGAGCCTGTGTTGGTGGGTACACGGACTGACTCTGCAATAAATCCGATGCTCCTCATCTCGGGTATGACAAGGGCCAGGGCCTTGGCTGCTCCTGTGGTGGTCAATATTATGTTGTTCAGAATGCTCCTGTTTTTTCGCAGATCTTTTGCTCCTGCCTTCGGGAGTCTGTCCAGTACCACCTGGCTGCCGGTGGCTGCGTGTACGGTCACCATCGATGCTGAAAGTATCCTCTTGGCTCCGAAGTGGTCCAGCAGAGGCTTGACCATGAAACTCAGACATGTGGTGGTGCAGGAAGCTGCTGAGATCAGGTTGTGTTTTTCAGGAATGTAATCGTCTTCATTGATTCCCATCACCGTGGTTACAGCGTCTTCCGGCATCTGGGCGCCCGTCTCCTTGATTTTGAAGGGTGCTGAAAGGACAACTTTTGACGCACCGGCTTCAAGGTGACCCCTGAGCGATCCCCAGGATGCATCCGCAGCCTGGGTGGGATCTGTGAATACACCTGTGGTGTCCACCACGAGCCTGACGTCATTGCCTGCCCAGTCTATGTCTTTGGGATTTCTGGCTTCCCGGAGTATTTTTACCGGGATTCCATCGATGGTCAGGGTCCCCTTTTCTTCGTTGAGATTCTCTATCACCCGCGGGTTGCGATGACCATAGAGATAGGCCGAAAGGCGTCCGTAAGTGCTGTCACGCTCAATGGATGCGGCAATATCCTGGAGCCCTTTACCCACCGGCCTTCCAAGGTTGACAACTATTTCCGAAAAGGATTTCCTGGCAACATGGTGCCAGAGGCTCAGTTTGCCGATACGTCCCAGGCTGTTGATGCCGAGTTTCATGGGACGGGGGGCTGTTCCGGTAGTCATATAATATCCCTCCTTGTGCAACGATTCCGTTTAACCGGTGACTGTCCAGAAATGAGGATTTTTGTTCGATCTCCAGGAGTGTGAAAAATATTACATCAGAGCGTCAGGTGATATCCTGAGTATAAGATTTTTCACACTCCGAAGAGATCTGATAAAAATTCATTCATGTACAGACACTAAACCAAAGATGTTTCTTCCTCACTCTGTATAGGATGCCTGCCCAGATAAATGGATCCATTTCTGCCACTGATACCCAGATAATCTCCGGAATGTATGGTTCTTCCATTGATTTCAGCCAGTTTCCTGTGTGCAAATACATGCAGCTGCTTACATCCGACTACACATGTTTTTTCCAGACGGAATGCCACTATTGATGCGTGAGAGGTCATACCACCCTTGCCGGTGAGAAGTCCGTCGGACATGGAGATTCCCTTGATATCGTCCGGAACGGTATCGGTTCTGATGAATATCAGTGGTGTATCCGGCTCCTTTGCGCGCAGGGCCTCTATTTCTTCCAGAGAGAAAACGGCCTTGCCAGTCATAGCGCCTCCGCTTACTCCTACTCCTCGACCCAGATAGCTTGTGTCGAGTTCCGGAGTAGGTCTGAAGACTTCCACGGCCTTGCGTTTCTCCGTGGTCATGTCCCTGCTCTGCAGTATGTAGAGCTGCTGTTCCTCCGGGCCCTCAAAAGTGAACTCCAGCTCCTGCGGATTCCATTTCTTTTCGTAGATGAGTTGCTTGGCAAGATCAAAAAGCCGGCCGTAGATTTCAGGGAAGCTTTCCTGAAGACTAGATTCCGAGGTCATGCCAAGTGCTTTTTTCTGCTTTTCTGAAATAGGATAAGTGGTCACCAGGCCGCTGACGATGTCTTCTCCCTGATTGCCGGTAGTAAAGTCTCCCCAGAGTTGTACTCTTGCCAGTTTACGTTTGGGATTGGAGGTAAACGCCACTCCTGTCCCGGCCAGCTCCGAGATGTTCCCATAAGCCATGGCCTGGATGATTACAGCAGTTCCCCAGTAATCCGACAGCTCCATGATTTCCCTGTATTCTTTGGCCTTGTCTGAGTTCCATGAAGCCAGAACAAGGCTTATCGAAACGAGAAGCTGTTCGAAGGGATCGTCTATGATGTCCTGTCCGTGGTCCTGGACGACCTTGCGGTAGGCGATGGCGAGTTCCTTCATCTGTTCTCCGGAAAACTCCCTTTTTACTCTTACACCATAACGTTTCTTATGGACCTTCATAAGCTCCGTAAACGGGTCACGGCTCATGCCGAAAGACATGGCCCAGGACTGAACGAATCTCCTGTAATTGTCCCAGGCGAACCACGGGTTGCCTGTTTTCCTGGCCATTCCTTCGGTTGTTTCAAGATTGCTTCCCACATTTATGATCGTGGACATCATGCCTGGCATGGAAATCGTGGCCCCGCTGCGGACCGAAAGGAGCAGGGGATTGTCCGGATGGCCGAACCTGCTTCCTCCTGTCATTTTTTCGACGTTCCTGATGGCGTCTCTCAGTTGCCATTTGAAGTCCCTGTATACCGGATTGAAACCCTGGAAGATCGGATAGCACCGGAAGACCTCCGTCGTGAGGATTACTCCCGGAGGTATGGGCATGTCTTCATCAGCCAGGAGCACCAGGTTGTATCCCTTGTTTCCCAGGTGTATCAGGTTCTTTGTTTCCCGTTGCGGGGAATGGATCGGACAGAGGATCTGGTCAGGATCGTAGGTGAGGAGAAGGTCCAGGTCTTCCTGATCCAGCACCTCTTTTTGTTTCGCCAGGACCTGGTACACACGTGCTATGAAGTTGTCGAGGTACTGCAGGCCGAAGGTGCTTGCGATGAGATCTCTCATGAAGTTTTCCGAAATTTTGTGGACCATGTCCGTGGAAGTCTCGGAATTCTGGACAGACGCATGGTATTTGGGAAGGAGTTCCTCCCTGGTCATCCGTTTGATTATCCGTTCAAGGTTGTCCTGGTGGGGGCCTATATAATAGACATACATCATGTCTTTGACCCCGTCTGAGAGGCCTCT
>DTYO01000181.1 GCA_012961845.1 Thermodesulfobacteriaceae bacterium | reverse complement strand
CAAGGTTTTCAATGCCCATCGTGGGGTTTCCAAAAATACAGTTTTGTGGCGAGTAGAAAACTTTATCAATGTTCTCGCTGTCATCATCAGGTTTCTGTAACTGCTGATACATTGTTTCATGTTACGAAAATACCATTGGTTAAATGGTTTTAATCGCAGGTTTTGGGAGCCAGATCTACCTTTGAGACTGCTCAATGCATGCTTGAACCACGTACCTGTAAAAATTGCTGAGTTTGGTTAGGAACCACTTAAATATTTGACTTTTGCAGGCATGTTGGGATAAACAAAAAATAATAATTATCACAAATAAAACAATCAGGAGGGTAGACATGAACAAAGCGACACTGGTGGCCCGCATAGCTCAGACAGCCGGAATATCCAAAAATGCTGCTGACAGGGCCTTGAACGGCTTTTTGGAAGCGGTATCAGAGGCCCTTGCAGACGGCGAGAAAGTGACCCTAGTTGGATTCGGAACCTTTTCCGTTTCGGAGAGGCAGGCCCGGACAGGCCGCAATCCCCGTACAGGTGAGCCAATCAAGATACCTGCCAAGAAAATTGCCAAATTCAAACCTGGTGCCAGATTGTCAGAATCAGTAGAATAACGAAAAAATCAGGCAGTCGTATAAAGCCAGTGGCACAGTGCCACCGAGGCAAGAAAACCCGCAAGATCAGCCAAAAGTGCGGCAGCCAGTGCGTATCTGGTCTTGAAAATTCCTACCGCACCAAAATAGACTGCCAATACATAAAATGTAGTTTCTGTAGACCCCTGGATGGTCCCTGCCAGATATGCTGCAAACCCGTCAGGGTCATTGGCCGTAATCTCACTCATCAGGCCGAATGCGCCAGATCCTGACAGGGACCTCAACAGGGCTACAGGCAACACTTCTACGGGAATCCCGAGCAGGTCGGTAGCGGGTGACATTATGTCTGCCAGGATTTCAAATGCACCGGACGCCCTGAACATGCCTATTGCCACGAGGATCATCACCAGAAAAGGTATCAGGCGTACCGCAACCTTAAATCCTTCCTTTGCTCCTTCCACGCCGGTTTCATAGACCGGCACCCTCGCACTGTAGCCGTAACATACCAGGGCAAGAATAAGGCCTGGAACCAGCCAGGCACTGAAACGTTCCATGGATATCTGTCCGTGGCACCCATGCCATATCATCATACTCAGAAACAATGACATTATGACCATTCCCACGAGAACTCTTGTGCCTTTCATTCCTCCGCAGGTAGCCGTCTCGGATTCCTGTTGACTGTCTTCAGAAATATGCCGGGGATTCCGTGACTTTGCAGATTCCTCTGACTGCGGTGGCGGAGAAAAAAACTTCTTGAGGATCTTTGCACTTGTCACTGCCACAATGGTAGAACAGGCTGTCGCAAGGATTGTAGGGACAAGTATTGCTCCTGGATCACTTGATCCTGCGGCAGCTCTTACTGTGATCACGCCTAGCGGAAGCAGCGTGACATTCGAGGTATTTATTGCTAGGAAAAGGCACATTGCATCAGTTGCGGTGCCGGGAGAAGGATTCAGCCTGTCGAGGGCCATCATTGCCTTTATGCCCAGAGGTGTTGCGGCATTCCCGAGCCCCAGGGCATTGGCTGACATATTCAACACCATGCCTGCCATGGCCGGATCTTCGGGTGGAACGTCAGGGAAAAGCCTGGTCATTACAGGTCTGATCCACCTGGCAAGAAGCTTCATCATGCCTCCAGCTTCTGCAATACGTATCAGCCCAAGCCACAAGGCCATTGCGCCCACAAGGCCTATCGCCAGATTGACGGCATTTTTTGCAGATTCAAACGATGCCTGGGTGACTGCAGGTATCCTGTCAAAGAAAGCTGCCGACAGAATTGAGCATACGATCAAAAAAAACCATATACTGTTCATCAGAGCAGGCCTGGAAGAGGAGGGCAAAGTTGCGGATTTAACAGTATTCTCTCTGTCCACGGTCTATAATAAAGGCTGTTCTTAAAAAAGTTTCAAGCTGCTGTGCGAAAATTCAAGTTGAAAGATGAAAACTCCGAACAGATAAACAAAATAGGGGGAATTAAGAAGCCTAAATGAACATATCATTTTACCATATACAGAATGTTATAAAAGCATACGGCCGAAGAGTAGGACGAAAAGGTTCTTTGAGGCCCAATGCCGGACTTACTACTCCTGTTCAGGATTTGATTTCCATATCACCCGAGGCTAAAAGACACCAGATAACAGAAACAATTTCATCGCAGATATTATCGAAGGCAACCGGACAAAGTCAAGAAGGCCAGACCGAACAGGATCAGATACATGAATTTGTACAGAAACTGAATTCAGAACTGAAAGGTCTGACTGGCGATGATTCTGATTCGAATCTGACCTTTCGGGTGATTGACGAAGGAAACGAGGAGATAGAGAAGACGATTTCGCCAGACGATATAGAAAATTTAAAGGAACGAATTTATTCCATGTTGGATTCGAATTCAGAGTAGAATATTCAGGAGTTAAAAATGAGCGTGTCAGATATAAATCAAAATGTCCACATGATGGCATATATAAATGGTTCACAGGCCTCAAGCAATAATCAGCGCGCCCACGCCGGAGGCGCCAACAATTGTCAGAGCTGCACTGACCGCGTGGAACTTTCTGCAGGCCCCAGGCTGCTCCAGAAAGTGGAGACAGCCATGGCAGTGGAAGATCCTGAAAGATCCGCCCGGATCAATTTTTTGAAAGAACAGGTCCAGAACGGTACCTACCAGTTAGACGCTGAAAAGGTGGCACAGGCCATGATGACGGACCTTATCAAGGATTTAGGCTGATCTTCTCTACTCCTCCTCCCCAGGAAAAAGGGCGGTTGACAGCCCTTTTTTCTTTTATCCCATATTGCAGCCTGTTTCAGGCGGGGAACACATGGTGCATTCGTGCCCTGACCGAACGCGGCAATGATCTAGCTACTGAAGTCTAACGCATAACATACGTTTTTAATGTATTAAAACTGGTGTGGCTATCACCAGCACCCCCCCCCAGAGTGATTGGAATAAAGTCGCATAAGATATATTATGTAAAATAAATACAGACGACACACGATGCTCCTGGCGCAGCGTCATGGTTAAAAAATAGTTCAGGAGCTACTCAGCTCCTGCAAGCCGACTTATCTTTCGGTTGATTTCCGCTGCCCGCAGGGCCTGTTTCCTGATCTCTGCCAAGGTTGCGGGTACTGCGTCGTGTCTGCTTCTGTCTTCCATTTCGAGAAGCAATACTTCTAGGCTGCCCAATATTACCTGCAATGGCTGATTGAGCTTGTGTGTGGCGGTTTTCAGGGACTCCAGGATCCTCGCGCAGGCCGCTTTTTCTTTTCTGTACCTCCCTGACATCAGTTTTAAGAAACCGGTCAACAGCACGGTAGCGAACTGATGGATGGGAGTGTCGATCGAGACCCTGCAGTCGATGGCCATATAGGTGAATGCTCCGTCCGTCGGACGGTTATTTTCAGTCAACACTATATATATCATGTAACATACGATTAGAACGTATGTTATTAACAAGATACAGCGCTTCGTCCATGGGGAGTTTCTCACCTATCAAAAGGACGCCGTTTCTTTTCTTTTTGAGCATTGCCAGCGATTCCTGCGCATCGTTGGGCAGGAATACAGGAACAATATGGGGAGGGATAATAGATAAGAACTCTGAAAGATTCAGATCTGTGTCGCCACAAATAAACAGTAAATCATTTTCTTCGGTTTTTTCCTCAGGTATTTCTTCTTCTGCCCTTTCATTTTCTTCAGTGGTCTCGCGGTCGAGTATGAGCCCACTCTCAAGAGTCTCAAGCACTGAGTCCGGTTTTTCTGCGTACAGACGCTGAGGTACATTCAAAACCCCGTAAAACATCCCGACGTCCGCAGGATGGCCTGTTTTGTTTGTGAAAGTTTTAGCAATAAGCCTTTTCAGTCTCGTTGCTGCTGCATCTCCGTCCGCCTCGTTTATTTCCGGCAAAGTCAGCAGAATCAGATTTTCACCGTGAATACTTATGGAATCTTCTGCCCTCAGACTGTCTGAAATGGCGTCTGCAATGTGTTTCAGGTCCAGAATGCCGTCTGTACAGATCTCCAACAGGACGAAAGTCGTGCCTCGGTTCAGTCCTCGGGTCCGGTCCAGCTCTCTGGTCACACTTCCCAATAATTCATCCCTTACGGGTCCATTGAAGGTCATGACATAATTTTTAGTAGTTCTAACCAAACACAGCAATTCCAGAAGATATATGGCCGGCATTTTCATAGCAAGACCTCATTAGGGATAACAATCTGATCTTGCTAGATAATATAAGCATTATGCTGAATATCGTATAGAATGACTTAGTTTAATATTGCTTCAGTCGTTTTTAAAAAATATTCCATTAACTCCTTTCGATAATTTGGTTTACGGACTCAAATTTCAGAAAGGTATCCGTGTCATCAGCTGCGGGAAATCTGATCCACAAGATTTTCGGCAATTTCAGCAAATACCCTGCCTGGTTCGCTGTCTTCTTTCAGGGTTATCGGAGTACCGCAATCTCCTCCTTCCCTTATGGCCGGATCCAGAGGAATCTTGCCCAGCAGGGGAATCTTGAATGCCTTTGCTATCTTTTCTCCTCCACCGCTGCCGAAAATATTCATGATCTGGTGGTCTTCTGCACCCGGAATTCGCAGAAAAGACATGTTTTCCACGATGCCTAGGACAGTAATTCTTTTTGACTTGAAAAGTCCGACATTTCTTCTCACGTCTGACAGGGCAACCTTCTGAGGCGTGGTGACTATGACCACGCCGTCAAGGGGAATGGCATTTGCCACGGTCAGTGGGGCATCTCCGGTTCCAGGCGGGAGGTCCACAATCAGGTAATCCAGGTTTCCCCATGCCACCCTGCCCAGAAATTCCTTGATGGCCTTGTGGACCAGGGGGCCTCTCCAGACTATGGGAACACCTTCTCCGGCGAGGCTGCCAGCGGACATGATTTTCAGCCCGTATTTCTCCAGAGGAAGCAGCATCCCCCTGTTCCCAACCGGGCGGTCAGTGAGTCCCAGCATGACAGGAATATCCGGACCGTGCATGTCTGCATCAAGGATTCCTGTTCTGAACCCTTTTTTTTGAAGGGCCACCGCAAGATTTACCGCTACGGTGGTTTTCCCTACCCCTCCCTTTCCACTGGCTACGGCTATGATATGCCTGACATCTTTCACACCTTCCATTTCATCAGGTTCCCTGCCAAACAGTCTTGCCCGTTCTTCCGAGGTCATTGTGCCGAGGATCACCTCTGCATGCGTCACTCCCTCTACGTTTCTGACTGCACTTTCAACATCAGTCTTGATCTGGTTTTTCAGAGGACATCCTGCCATGGTGAGCGCCACGGTCACCCGTACCGCCGTACCTGAAATTTCTATATCCTTGATCATGCCCAGATCTACCAGGTTCTTTCCAAGTTCGGGATCCTTGACTTCCTGCAGAGCATCTAAAATATTTTCTTTTGAAAGGGACATGTTGTTCTCCTCTGTTTTTTGTGACGTCGATAGCGTCATATGCATTCAACGATTATATTAAAAAATATCAAGCTTAACATATGGACAAGATATAGTCTAAGATCACAGGCATGTTTTTTCTGCATTAACCGCAACAGAGGGAATTTCAGCCGGCATTGCAGTATACTGTTCTTAAAATGGCGTTGTCTGATTAATCCTCGGTTCTTAGATCATTATGGTACGCAGGCCTGAAAAACTGACACGACTGGACTTGCTCATGCTGGAAAAGGGCTTGGCAGAGTCCAGAAACGTAGCCAGATCACTGGTCATGACGGGCAGGGTGACCGTCAACGGTCAGATTATCCGAAAGGCAGGCCATAAATTCTCTCGAGACTCTGAAATCGGTGTTTCAGGTCCTGAGCATCCATATGTAGGCAGGGGGGGGATGAAACTGGAACATGCCCTCAGGCACTTCAGTCTAAATGTAGAAGGACTCACCTGCATGGATGTCGGGTCTTCAACAGGTGGTTTTACCGACTGTCTGCTCCAGAATGGTGCTGACAGGGTTTTTGCCGTAGATGTCGGATACGGTCAACTGGACTGGCGGCTGCGTAATGATAACCGTGTCGTGGTACTGGAGCGCACCAATGTCAGGTATCTTACACAGGAATCGGTAGGCGAGAAGGTTGACCTGGTCACCATAGATACCTCCTTTATTTCCCTGAAACTTGTGGTTCCGGCAGTATTGCGTCATCTGAAACCCCACGGAGAGATAATCGCCCTGGTAAAACCGCAGTTTGAAGCAGGAAGAGGCAGAGCAGGAAAGAAAGGCATAGTCAGGGATCCGGAGGTTCACAGGCAAGTGCTGGAGGATCTGCAGGACTTCTTCACCGTGGATCTGGGGATGGATGTGGCCGGTACCACCCCCTCCCCTGTTCTGGGTGCAAAGGGGAACAAGGAATTTATCATGCTCATCAGACTTTCCAAACAACTCAATATTGTATAACCTTTTAACGGCCGGTGTGTGCGTGCCATTTACTGGCAGGCGTTGACTGTAGATACTGAAAAAATAGTGTATGGGACGTTTTGAACTGAATTCTGACAGCGAAAAACAGCATGAAGTGCTGACTGAAAGGGCAATTGAGGAACCACCAAGATATCGTGTGCTCCTTCATAATGACGATTACACTACCATGGATTTTGTGGTTCACATCCTGGAAACCGTCTTTCATAAATCACCTTCCGAGGCTATCAGTATCATGCTGAATGTTCACCAGACCGGAGTTGGAGTCTGTGGATCATATCCCCCGGAAATTGCAGAAACCAAAATAGAAATTACGCATAACATGGCCAGAGAGGCAGGGTTTCCTCTCAAGGCCAGTATGGAACGAGAATAGCCATGATAAGTAGAGATATTGAATTTATGCTGGGTGCAGCTGCAAGAGAGGCCAGAACCAGACATCATGAATACCTTTCTCTTGAACACCTTCTGTTTGCGGTAATACATCATCGGGCAGGCAGCCAGGTCATCAATGCCTGCGGAGGAGATGCCGAACGGCTCAAATCGCGCATAGAGCATTTTTTCAATACGCATATCGAAAAGATTCCCGACGGTCAGGAGCGGGAACCCCAGCCAACAGTAGCCTTTCAGCGGGTTATCCAGCGCACGATCATCCACGTCCAGTCAGCAGGGAAGGAGCAGGCTGAGGTAGGTGACCTCTTGGCCGCAATTTCCGCAGAAGAAGATTCTTATGCTGTGTATTTTCTCAGCAAAGAGGGCATAACCAGACTGGACATAGTGAACTACATCTCTCACGGGGTGTCCAGTCTGAATACAACCCCCAACAATGTCACGCCGCCCCACGGGTCGGAACACCAGGCTGACAGCACTATCCAGGGGACCGGCTCAAAGGATGCGCTTGGTATCTTTACCGTCAATCTCATCGAGAAGGCGGCAGAAGGAAAACTGGATCCACTGGTAGGCCGCACACTGGAACTCGAAAGGACTATGCAGGTCCTCTCCAGGAGACGAAAAAACAACCCTATATTTGTGGGTAATCCAGGCGTGGGAAAAACCGCCATGGCCGAGGGGCTGGCCCTGAAAATCTGGAATGGAGATGTTCCTGCTCCGCTGCAGGATACAGAGATCTTTGCTCTCGACCTGGGGGCGCTTCTTGCCGGAACCAAATACAGGGGAGAATTCGAATCCAGGCTCAAGGAAATGATCTCTCAGATAGTGATGCGTCCCAATGCAATCCTTTTTATCGACGAAATCCATACTGTTGTGGGAGCCGGTGCAACCAGCGGCGGTTCAATGGACGCATCCAACATACTCAAGCCCGGCCTTTCCAGTGGAGAACTCAGGTGTATAGGGTCCACCACCTATGAAGAATACAGAAATTTCTTTGAAAAGGATCGTGCGCTTTCCAGGCGTTTTCAAAAGATTGACATACTTGAGCCCAGTATCGATGAAACCATCAAGATTCTCAGGGGACTCAAGAGTTATTATGAAGATTTTCATAGCGTCTGCTATACGGAAAATGCACTGAAAACTGCTGTCAGACTGTCCGCAAGATATATCCCAGACAGGTTTCTGCCAGACAAGGCCATAGATGTTATAGATGAAGCTGCTTCTGCATATCGCCTTGCCGGAACTTCCAGCAGCGGTCCGGGCAGGATTACTGTGCGCCATATAGAAAATATAATAGCAAAAATGGCGCGGATTCCCGTCAAATCTGTCTCCCGCAGCGATCTTGCAAACCTTGGTAAACTGGAAAAATCTCTAAAAACCGTGGTCTTTGGACAGGATGAAGCGGTAGCCATGGTTTCCAAGGCTGTAAAACGGTCTCAGGCCGGCCTAGCCCACCCGGACAGGCCCATAGGCTCTTTTCTCTTCACAGGTCCCACCGGAGTGGGCAAGACAGAACTGGCCAGACAGGTGGCCATGGTACTGGGTATAAATTTCCAGCGTTTTGACATGAGCGAATACATGGAGAAACATGCGGTAGCAAGACTGATCGGCGCCCCACCGGGGTATGTAGGTTTTGATCAAGGAGGGCTGCTCACCGAAGCAATTCGAAAACACCCATATTCAGTTCTTCTTCTGGATGAAATAGAAAAGGCCCATCCCGATCTGTTCAATATCCTGCTTCAGGTGATGGATTATGCCAGTCTGACCGATAATACCGGTAGGAAGACGGACTTCAGACATGTAATACTCATTATGACATCTAATGCCGGTGCAAGAGAAATGGAGGGCAGAACCATCGGTTTCGGTCCACAGGTGGATGACCGGAAGCATAAAGGGACGGAAGCGGTAAAGCAGCTCTTCAGTCCTGAATTCAGAAACCGCCTGGATGCAATTGTTCCATTCGGTCATTTGACAGAATCGACAATGGTGAAAATTGTCGACAAGCTCCTGGACGAAATAAAAATGCAGCTTGCTTCCAGGAAAATAAAACTGACCGTTACAGCACCGGCCAGGAAATGGCTGTCTGAAAAAGGATACGATCCGCAGTTCGGTGCCCGTCCTCTGGCCCGGCTCATTCAGGACGAAATAAAAGATCCATTAGCTGATGCCATACTGTTCAACGGGTTGTCAAGAGGCGGCAGAATTACAATAGGTCTTGACAAGGGCAAGATAGATATCCGTATCAATCGATAGGTTTTCAGGCATTGTCCTGAAGTGAACACGTTGATATAACGTCTGGAGTGGCTGAATATTCTTAATATCGACAAGGAGTTTTTTTCATGCCCACCATCAAGTCGGTCACAATTGTACCTAATCTGCCGGAGCGTCTTTCTCCGCTGCTGAACATAGCCCGCAACCTCTGGTGGAGCTGGACGCCTGAGGCCATCCATCTTTTTCAGGATATGGACAGGGAAGTCTGGGAAAGAGTCGGGCACAATCCAATGGCGCTTCTCGGAACGGTAGAGCAGCCCCGCCTGGAAGAACTCCAGAAAGATGAAATATTTCTAACCAGAATGGAGCAGATTAAAGGGGAGCTCAATCGTTATCTGAAGGCCGGCACCTGGTACAAAAAGGTGTCTCCTGATAATGACAGCGGAATGATCGCCTATTTTTCCGCTGAATTCGGCCTGCACGAAAGCCTTCCTCTCTATTCGGGCGGTCTGGGCATTCTGGCAGGAGATCACATGAAATCCTCCAGCGAACTCGGGCTTCCCCTGGTTGGAATCGGTCTTCTTTACAAACACGGATATTTCAACCAGTACCTGAATCCGGACGGATGGCAGCTTGAGACATATCCATTCAATGACTTCTACAACATGCCGCTCAGCCTTGTCAGGAATGAAAACGGCGATCCACTGACAATTCAGATCGAGCTTCTTGATCGCATGATCAATGTAAGGGCGTGGACCCTGGAGGTCGGCAGGATCAAGATCTACATGCTTGACACTGACGATCCACTCAATTCGAGGTCTGACAGACAGATCACATCGTACCTGTACGGAGGAAACATCGAAACCAGGCTGCAACAGGAAATTGTGCTGGGCATGGGAGGAATAAAAATTCTTTCCGCACTGTACCAATGTCCCAAGGTATGTCACATGAACGAGGGGCATTCCGCATTCATGGCACTCCAGCGTATCCGCCAGATAATGGAGCGGGAAAACCTTTCGTACGGGGAAGCTCTGGAGGCGGTCAGGTCGACCAGTATATTTACCACCCATACGCCTGTTCCAGCCGGCATAGACAGGTTTCCTCCTGATCTGATACGGCGCTATTTCGGCAAACTGGCAGATCAGCTGGGGATAGGTATAGATGCCCTTATCGACCTTGGAAGGATCAGGCCGGGAGACCAGTCTGAAGATTTCTGCATGGCAGTACTGGCTATCAAGATGGCGGCCCGGACCAATGGTGTAAGCAAACTTCACGGTGAAGTGAGCCGGAAGATGTGGAGCAGTATCTGGCCTCAGATAACCCCTCATGAAGTACCGATAAGCCATATTACAAATGGTGTCCATACCCTGACGTGGCTGTCCAATGAAATGTCCAGGCTCTATGAAAGGTACCTAGGCTCAAGGTGGAAGGATGAGCCGGATAACCACGCAATATGGCAGCGTGTCGAACATATTCCGGCCTTTGAACTCTGGAGGAGCAGAGAAAGACTCAGGGAAAGGTTGATCTCATTTGCCAGGATGAGGCTCAAGAAACAGCTCAAGGCAAAAGGTGCGGCCCACTATGAACTGAAGCAGGCAGACGAAGTCCTGGATCCCGAAGCCCTTACAATAGGCTTTGGAAGACGGTTTGCTTCCTACAAGAGGGCGACCCTTCTATTCAAGGATCCGGACAGGCTGAAGAAGATTCTCACCCGAGAAGGACGTCCGGTACAGATAATATTTACAGGCAAGGCCCATCCACAGGACAAGCTGGGCAAGGAACTCATTCAGTTAGTGGTTCAAATGGCACAGAAACCTGAATTTCGCAGCCATCTGGTTTTTATCGAAAATTATGATATCGAGGTGGCCAGGTATCTGGTCCAGGGAGTCGATGTATGGCTCAATACTCCGAGGCGACCCAACGAAGCAAGCGGCACAAGCGGCATGAAAGTGCCTGCAAACGGTGGCATAAACCTCAGCATTCTGGATGGATGGTGGGTAGAGGGCTATAAAGGCGACAACGGCTGGGCCATAGGTGCCGGCGAAGAATACAGTGATCCAGAATACCAGGATGAGGTTGAAAGCCGTCTTCTGTATGAGCTGCTCGAAAATACGGTTGTACCGCTTTTTTATACGAGATCTGCACATGACATACCCCATGGCTGGGTGGCCATGATGAAAAACTCCATCCGGACAGTTTGCCCCATGTTCAACACCAACCGGATGGTGGAAGAATATTCAAGACATTTTTACCTCCCAAACATGACCAAGTGGGAACTGCTGTCGAACGACAACTGGACAGAGGCAAAAGAGCTTTTTAGGTGGAAAGACTGGATCTGGCAGGTGTGGCACAAAGTCAGGATCAGGGAGGTCAAGGTGCCTCTCAACGGATCGCCCAAGGTGGGGGACCGCCTGCCGATTCAGGCTGTGATAGACCTGGGAGACCTGAAACCTGACGAAGTCCGAGTTGAAGCTTATATCGGTCGTCTGGATGACAAGGGTGATATCCCGGAAGGCCACCCGCTTCCCTTACTTCATACAGAGGAACCCCATGAGAGCGGAACCGTTTTTCAGGGAACTCTGCTGTGCCTTTCAAGCGGAAGGATAGGTTTTACAGTACGGTGTTTTCCATACAAGAGAGAACTCAGCCATAAATTTGAAATGGGACTGCTGACTTGGTGGGAATCAGGGACTGGTTGATAAAAAAGAGGGACAGAGGAAAAATCAAAGTCGCCTGCCCCTTCTCTAGGCCAGAAACGGAATATAGTCGGGATCAGCCGTCCGGAGGTCAACCACCGAGAGCCTTTAAAATCTGATCCCTGATCTCGTCCACGGAACCTACTCCATTGATCTTGATGTACCTGGGAGCATCCGGGTCACCTGATTCTTCCCATTTCCTGTAGAAATCAATCAATGGTTCGGTCTGTTCGTGATAAAGTTCAAGACGCTTTCGCACGGTCTCTTCCTTGTCGTCATCCCGCTGAATGAGATCTTCTCCGGTCACGT
>DTYO01000180.1 GCA_012961845.1 Thermodesulfobacteriaceae bacterium | reverse complement strand
GTGAGGCAGGTGGGCGGGATCCGGTAATGATTGAATTTCCGGAAAATGGTTACAGGGCCAGGGCTGTTTTCGATCTGCCCAGACTAAATCCATTGAGTCTGGAGCTTTCAGACCTGAAAGTTGAATACGGGAACAGCAGGGTTCTGTCCGAGGCCAGTTCTTTTCCTTCGGTCATCCGTTCAGCCCTGAAGAGGTATCAGGTTGAGGCTGAAATAAGTTTCAGTAGGGTTGAACCAGGAAATCCGGCACCGGGCGGCCTGGATTTTTCACCGGAACCCTTTTTGAAACAAGAGATTCAGCATCTTGGGGTCTTGATGAGCCATATCCGGTAAACCGGGCAGACGTGTTTTGTATGCGACAGATATGCCGGCCTCATGCCAGCAGCACGGCGATGATGCCGGTCAGAAATATCCCGTCAAAGGTTCCTGCTCCCCCTATCGATGCCACAGGTGTGTTCAGTTGCCCAATATCTTTGTAATGAAGGATGTCCGCCCCTACCAGGGTGCCAATGGTTCCTGATATATAGGCGATCACTGGCGAGAGGTCGGTAGTGGAAATCAGCAGGGAAACCAGAGCTGCAAGCAGGGGCGGAATGAACAAAGGCAGAGCAATACCGAGTCCGGGAATGGGCCTGGCCAGGTGGTATGTTATGGCAGATACCGCCAGTATGCCCAGCAGGGGTTGAAAAAAAAGCTGCCATTTGAACATGAGGTATATTGAGACCGCCATGGGTATAAGTGCTCCCCCGACGTTGACCGCGATAACCGTCTGGTGCGAGATGCCCGTTGGAATTCTGTATTTTATCCCCCAAAGGGTAACCTGGTCCGGGAAGGAGTCGGCTTGGTGACGGATACGTTTTACCGGGATGTTCATGCCGCTCCCGATTAGAGAAGCCAAGAGGAAAAAGAAGACCTGCCCCGGTCCGAAACCGATTTTCTCAAAAGCAATGGTCATCAACCCCACGTGGACAAGGGCAAACAGGAAAATAAGCCCCAGAAACAGGAGCAGAAACAACAGTATAGCGAAGGGGTTGAAAAACACGACGGCACCTCTAAAAAATGTTCTTTTGCCCCACAACTGTATTGCATTCAAAAAATAATCGTCGGATTATTAAAAACATGTCTGCGGTTATTTTTTTCATGCGCTTTGTTGTGGAACAAACATCCTGATTTGTAGAGGTGCCTTACAATGCCGCGGCCTCAACCCCGGGGCAAGCGTCCGTCGTTATTTCAGCCTGATGGCCACATACCTGCTGAATTCACCGTCCCTGATTCTGAACAGAACTCTGTTGGACTTCTTGGAAATCGAGAGGGCATCTATGAGTTCTTCCGTGTTGTGGACGCGCCTGCGGTTTACTTCTTCTACAAGCTGGCCCGAGCGGATGCCTGCACTGGCTGCCAGGCTGTCTGCCTCCACTTCCACTACCAGGACGCCCTGCCCTTTCTTGTAGCCGAACTGTTCGGCAAGTTCTGACGTGAGGTCCTGCACACCCAGCCCCAGCTTGCTGAGCATTTCGTTTCTGGATATCAGAGAGACAGCTTGAGAGGGTTTTTCACCGATAATGACATTGACTGATTTTTTCTTTCCGTTTCTCAGAACATCAAGTGATATTTCAGTGCCGGGGGCTGTGAGTGCTATCCTGTTCCTGAGTTCTGCTACGTCGTCCACTTTTCTGCCGTTGAGCTTCAGGACTACGTCTCCCTGCTTGAGTCCCGCCTTCCAGGCCGGTGAGTCATCTGTTACCTCTGCGATCAGGACTCCTTCCACATTTTTGAGACCAAAAGATTTGGCAAGGTCCTCGTCAATATCCTGAATTACCACTCCAAGCCATCCCCTGGTGACCTTTCCTTTCTTTATGAGCTGGTCCTTGATCTTGGTTGCCATATTGATGGGTATGGCAAAACCAATGCCCATGTAGCCGCCGCTCCGTGAGAAAATGGCGGTATTCATCCCTACAGCCTCGCCCCTTATATTGATGAGCGGGCCGCCGGAGTTCCCAGGGTTTATGGCCGCATCTGTCTGGATGAAATTCTCGTAGTCATTGATTCCAACGCGGCTCCTGCCCTTTGCGCTGACAACACCTACTGTGACGGTCTGGGTAAGTCCAAAAGGATTGCCTATGGCGATAACCCATTCACCTACTTCCAGTGCATCCGAATTGCCCAGCGCCAGTACGGGCAGACTGCCATCACTGTCTATCTTTATGACTGCAACATCGGACTGGGGATCTGTTCCGATAACCTTTGCCTCAAATTCTCTGCCGTCAGGCAGCTTCACCTTGATTATATCGGCATCCCCCACCACGTGGTTATTGGTAAGTATGTACCCGTCTTTGCTTATGATGAAGCCTGATCCCTGACCTCTCTGGTGGAATTCCCTGGGCTTGTCGCGTCCTGGCCCGCGGGGACCGAAGAAACGCTCAAAGAACGGGTCGTTGAAGAAGCCGAAGGGATCTCCGCCTGAAAAAGGAGGAGCAGGGGCGCGTCGTTTCACTATCTTTTCCACACTGACAAAAACCACTGCCGGCATTGCCTTTTCCACCACAGCCGCGAATGCCTTTGCCGTGCGGTCCAACAGTGCGATGTTTTCTTCGTCACTGTCAGAAGCAGGGCAATTACCTGCCATTGCCGCGATAAACAGAAAGGTTGCCACTAGGCAAGCGGTACAATTTCTTGTCGATCTTTTACGCATGTAGCTCTTAAGCATCTCAAATTTCACTCCTTCTGCTGATTTCCATGGTTTTCTAACCGACCTTCAATGAGGGACTTGAATGTATCAGAACTCATCACTTCTTCTACCAACAGGTGTTCTGTCACCCTGTCCAGGGCGTCCAGATGCTCTTCGATGATCTTGTGGGCCCGGTCATTCTGTTCGCTGAGGACTTTTCTGACTTCCCGGTCTACCTCCGAGGCCAGTTCAGGGCTCAGGGTTTCCATCTGTGAAGGCATGCCAGGCAGCCTGAGATATGGATTGCTGTCCCTGGAGAGGGCCATGGGGCCGACGGTTTTGCTCATTCCGAAACGGCATACCATGCTCCTGGCTATCTCGGTGGCGACTTCAAGGTCATTCTGTGCTCCGGAGCTTACTTCTCCGAGAACCAGCTCTTCCGCAGCCCTGCCGCCGAGAGATACGCATATTTTGTCCGTGAGTTCACTCTTGGTCATGAGAAACTGTTCTTCTTCAGGCAGCTGAAGCGTATATCCCAGGGCGGCTTTTCCTCTAGGTATTATTGAGATTTTTGCCACAGGTGGGGCACTGGAGCAGAAATAGGCCACAAGGGCATGGCCGGATTCATGATATGCCACCCGCCTCCTCTCCTTATCACCGAGCCTGCGGCTTTTGCGTTCAGGGCCGGCCATGACTTTTTCCACTGCCTCTTCCAGGTGGTTCTGTGTTATCTGTCTGTCACCATATTTGGCGGCAATAAGAGCCGCTTCATTCATGACATTGGCCAGATCCGCCCCGGAGAAACCAGGTGTGCGTAGGGCTATCTCTTTCAGATTTACATCAGGATCCAAGGGTTTATCACGAGAATGCACCTGAAGTATGGCTTCCCTCCCCCTGGCATCAGGGGCATCCAGGACGACCTGGCGATCGAATCTGCCGGGCCGCAGTAGGGCCGGGTCCAGGACTTCTGGCCGGTTCGTGGCGGCTAGCAGGATGACGCCCAGATTGGGTTCGAAACCGTCCATCTCCACAAGAAGCTGATTGAGTGTCTGCTCTCGTTCTTCGTGACCTCCGGAAATCATTCCACCGCTGCGGAATTTGCCTATAGCATCTATTTCATCGATAAATATTATGCACGGGGCATTCTGTTTGGCCTGATTGAACAGATCCCTGACCCTGGCAGCGCCGACGCCCACAAACATTTCGACAAATTCTGAACCGGAAATACTGTAGAACGGTACCCGGGCTTCACCTGCAAGCGCTCTGGCTAGCAATGTCTTGCCGGTTCCGGGTGGCCCCAAGAGCAATACGCCTTTTGGGATTTTGGCCCCTAGCTGTTCGTATTTTCCCGGCTGTTTGAGAAACTCCACTACTTCTGCAAGCTCCTCCTTGGACTCTTCGCATCCGGCCACGTCGTCAAACCTGACTCCGGTATCCTTTTCCATATTGACCTTGGCCTTGGATTTGCCAAAGGACAGCATCCCTGTTCCGGGTCTGCCCATGCCCCTCAACAGGAGGAACCACAGGCCCACCCAGAATAGAATGGGGACCAGGGTGCCCCACAGCAGTTTACCCATCATGCTTTCCTGGACACCAGAATATTCCACGTTCTGTGCATCCAGCTCTTCAACCAGTTTGGGATCGTTGACTCTTACCACACTGAAAAGCACGAAATTGTCTTTCTGATTCGTGCTGCGTTTCAGTCTTGCAAGAAGGTCCTGCAGAGAAGGACGCTTCGGCCTGGGCAGCGGACTCCCTTGGCCGATCTCTTTCCGGTCCATCAGCTCCATCTGTCGGCGGAGTTCATCGATGTTTTTCAGAGGCCCAGTATACATGATACCGCTGATATTTTCCTGGTCCATTCGTACTTCCAGGATACGGCCTTCCCTGAGCATGGTCTTGAACAGATAATAAGAGATTTCCCTGGTCTGCATCTGCAGCCACAACTGGGGCAGCAGAAAAATAAGGGCGAGCCCTACTATCCAGTACGCGGCTGAGAATAATAACCGCCGGTTTTTCTTTTCCATGGAATGTACGGTAATGTCTGGTCAAATACTGTCAAGGCACAGCATATCCCGGACTTCTGTTATTTTCTCATGGGACATGGGATGAATATTGTGCAGCCTGTGTGGTGCTGCAGATACAGGGAGCCGCATCTATTTGCCCGCAGGGGGTGCTCCCGTTTTGTCACCTTGGTCGGCTTCCGGGGACAACCCTGAGTTCAGCAGGTTTTCATGAACAATGACACGGTGCTTGGACTCAAGATCTTTCCTGAGCCTGTTTTTCAAATCCTGCTGTTGCTGCGCCGTCAGCAGCTGCCTGATCTGGTTCTTGACTTCGCTGAAGGATTTTTTTCTGGCTTCTTTTTTTTCGTCCACCCTGATGATGTGATATCCGAAAGTCGTTTTGACAGGGCTGCTTACTTCACCAGGCTTCAGAGAAAAAGCTACGTTCTCGAATTCCGGGACCATTCTCCCTCTTGAAAAAAAGCCCAGATCTCCGCCTTTCCGCTTGGAACCGGGGTCGTCTGATTCTTTTTTGGCCAGTTCGGCAAAGTCTGCTCCTCCGTCTATTTTCTTCTTGAGCCTGTCTGCCTTTGCCTTCACATCCTTCCACGCACTTTCATCGGCTCCCGGGGGAACCTTGACCAGTATATGGCGTGCCCTTACGGATTCAGGCTGGGTGTATTTGTCTTTGTGGCTCCTGTAATATGACTCTATATCCTGTTCCGTGACATGGATCTTGCCTTGCAGTTTTTTCCTGAGAAGTTCGGATGCAAGCAGTCTGTTCTTGATATCCTGCAGCCTGGCTTTGAATTCCGGATCCTTGTCAAGACCGATGTCCAGTGCTCCAAGAGCAAACAGGTTGTCTTCAACCCACCTGTCCAGTAGCTGTTTTTTCAGCTGCGGCCGCCTGGCGATGGCCATCTGGAGCTGCGGCGGCATGGAGTCCATCCTGCCCTGAAACTGCTTTGCTGTCAGTTTGTAGGGACCGACCTGGGCAAGAATCCGGTCGTCTCCACAGGAAGCGGATGATGTCCAGCACAGGAGGCATGCGAGAATCAGTGCTGAGGTCAGGATGAGAGTCGGCGTGTTGTTCCTTTTCATATTGTTCTCCTTTGGTGTGCGCAGATATCCTATTCCAGCCTTACTAAAAAACAGCCTGCAGTTTTCAACCGGCAACTATAATATTTATATATCGCCTTTTTCCACATTCAGGCAGCTCCACATTGCGTCTGACCATGAACGGAAAACAGGATATGGATATGGAGGTGACAAGGTTCCTTGTACATGTTTCCTTTCACCAGTCAGCGTATTATCGAACGGGGTGGATAAAATCCCGGCTTGACTGTGGCGTTGGGTACAATGATCGAATCCATTCCTATCAGTGAGCACGGATTTGTCACGGAGTTGCAGCCTGTCTGCACATTGTCTCCCATCACCGCCCCGATTTTGCGTCTCCCCGTGTCCACTGACGAATCATCTATTTTGACATTTATACTGCCTGAAGCGAATCTGAGGTTTGCAAATTTGGTTCCGGCACCCAGGTTGCAATTCCTGCCAAGTATACTGTCACCGATATATGCAAAGTGGGCGGCTTTGGCTCCTTCCAAAAAAATTGAGTGTTTTACTTCAGTGGTATGTCCTACCACACATTTCCGGCCTATCAGACAGTCACCCCGGAGATACGCTCCCTGCCTGATCTCCGTGAAATCCCCGATAACTGCCGGCCCCTTGATCAATGCCCCGGGTTCAATGGTTACTCCGGCACCAATTTCCACCTGGTCATCTGAGAAGATGGCACCTGCACAGATGACTGAGCATTCTCTGCAGACAGAACCGTCCAGCACAACCTGGAACCGGCCGCCGGTCGACCGGCTACAGACTACCTCAAACCCATCTTCCAGCCATTGCCGCTTGAAGAGAACGAGATGTTTTTCCACTGGAACTCCCGGCCTGATTAGGCCTGAAATGTTGGGCGTGATGTGTTTTCTTATATGTTCATTGAGCCTGTCAAGGGCGGTCCAGACCGGTTGGCCTTTCTGAAACAGACCCTCCGGGACATCATCCTCAAAAGCGAAGAACGGTCGGTAATCACATGGTGTTTTCATGATGTTTTGCACTCCGTCCGGACTAGTTCAGGTCGTCAGCCACAAAATCCCTGATCAGCCTCTTCGCTATCTCGATATCGTACATGTGAAGGGGGGGTAGGCCCTGCCTTTTCTCACTTCTGTACAGTTCAGCGGCCTGCTGGATGGCTGACCATGGAACCCAACCGTGCTCTTCCCACAAGGATTTGTCGTCCTGATCCCACATCCTGAATTCTATTTCTTCGATTCCCGGCCGGACATACATCCTGACCTTTCTATTGTGTAACACCGGATAATAAAAGAGTCCCAGATTGTCATTCATTCTATTGCCCTGTTTGTTGTTGGTTGGCCTGGCGGGGTTATGGCCCCTGAAACATCTGATCACATGATGCTGCATCTGCCGCGTTGTCGGGCAACATGATTACGAGGGGAGTACGCCTACATACCCTCCGCCTTCGCATCTGCAGTACCTGTAAGCTATACTCTGAAATTCATATGGTCAATATTAAGTTTCAGCCTATCCACGAATGTCTTTTCTTTTCGATTGCGGCGGTGTGTGAAAAAATGTACTCATAAACCGTGCAGGGGTCCGGTATGCGGCAAGAGGCATCCCTCGGTTTGACAGAGCCGGCCTGAAAAGAAAAGTTTCTTTTAAATATTAGTGAGTTGCGGGAGTGCGTGTCTGCTGTTTGTCTTTATGACCTGTCAATCCGGTCATGTACTTCAACTGCTGAACATTTCCGGCGGTTTTTAAAGCG
>DTYO01000179.1 GCA_012961845.1 Thermodesulfobacteriaceae bacterium | reverse complement strand
TTCATGTAACATACTGTAATTTCTGGCAATTGACATTTGTTCGGCTTTTGAAGCGAATAATCTGGAATTATTGGTGCCACGACCAGATAAAAGGTTGCATATTGCTCTGTTTTTGTTATTTTTCCAGTCTCCTGACCACCAGCAATACAATTGCCGGAGTCATCAGTTCCCGTTACGATCGAATGAGAGGTATACAAATGGAGCGCAACCCTATTACCAGAGAGGGTTATGAAAAATTAAAGGCTGAACTGGAACAACTTGAAAAGGTGGAGAGACATAAAGTCATCAAGGCTATTGAGGTGGCACGGGCCCATGGAGACCTTTCTGAAAACGCCGAATATCATGCCGCAAAGGAGAAACAGGGACAGATTGAGGCCAGGATCCAATATCTTCACGGCAAGTTGGCGGCGGCTGAGATTATTGACTGCAAGGACCAGGATTCGGACAGAGTAATCTTCGGCGTCCATGTCAAGCTGGAGAACATAGACACCGGAGATGAAGTTACTTACCAGCTGGTAGGTCCTGATGAGTCTGACATCAAACAGGGGAAAATCTCCATACGCTCGCCCCTGGGAAAGGCACTGCTTGGAAAATATGAAGGCGACGAGATAGAAGTCAACACCCCGGCCGGCCTGCGGACCTATGAGATACTGGAAATCTTCGTGTGAGGGGCATATAATTCTCTGTTCCCTGACAAACAGTGGTCTGAAATTGCAGCTTCAGAAAATTCTTACATTGAAGCGGCATGCAGTCATCATGAAGGCCGGTCATACCGAAAAATGCAGGCCGGTCATCAGGACGCACCTAGTTCCCATCCTATTGGAACACATAGCACAGGACATGGCAGCAACCTGATCACCTTTTCCACAGTACTGCCGAAAAAGATCTCATCTATCTGGCCCTTGCCTCTGCTGCCGTATCCACCCATCAGTATCAGGTCCGCCTGCAACTCTCTTGCCTTAACTGCAATCTCTTGAAATGGAGGACCATAGGACACCAGTGTTTCCTTTACCAGCTCCTCGCCATCCCATTCACTGAGGAATTTCCTGAATGTCTGTTTTGTCTGATTGGTCAGCCTTTCTCGGACCTTTTCCACTGGTTCCTTGGTATATTGAGCGATGCATGCTGCCTTCCTAGAATCTATCACATGCATCAAAACCAGTTCACATTTGTTGTTTCCAGCCAGCTCTCGAGCATATTTCAAAGCATTTGCCGAACAGTCTGAAAAATCTACCGCTACAACTATAAGGGACAAATTCATTCCTGTTCCACCTCCGACATGTATCCGAAAATGCCCTGAGAACTGTTTCCAGATACAGCAACTCTGTCTTAAACAGCCATATCCTGCCTGCGCATATTTACGAACACCCCGGCCTCCCAACCGTCCACAGATGTATCCCAGATGGCCTCAAGACCATATCCGGACAGAATACGGACCACTCTGCCTGACTGCAGCTGCCGGTATCCGCCAAGGAGCAGTATCCCCTCGTCTCTGCAGAGTAATGAGACTATTTTTTCTGACATACAGCAGAAAACCGATATTGCCAGGTTGGCCAATATTATATCCCATTGCGTACCTGCAAGCGCCTCAACCGGTGTCTGACTGACTGTTACCGTTCTTTCCAGTCTATTCTTCCTTACATTCTTTGTGGCTGTATAAACCGCATCAGGGTCACGATCCACTGCCGCCACCTCAGAGGCCCCCATCTTTCCTGCAAGAACGGCCAATATTCCCGTGCCTGTTCCTATATCAAGCACCCTTTTCCCCGACAATCCATTCTCGTCGGCCAGCCATTCCATACCTATGACACACGACCTGGTACTTGGATGATATCCGCTGCCAAAAGCCCATCCGGCATCAAGAATTATCTTCCGTCTGGCCCCGAAGGCGTCCTGTCCAGTACCGGCACCTTCTTCAAATGCCGCATACCACGAGGAGCCCAGAGTTATCGGTTCTCTTCCGTTAAGGCCCTCATGGAGATCGCAGGGAACGACCTGCCAGTCCAGCGCATCCAGTTCCTCACCACGCACAACCTCGTCCACAGCAGCGGAGAATTCACCCAGGACCTGGTCCCATCTACTCATGGGGCTGTCTATATTGAATCTCAGGCATGTCTGCCCATAATCCAATCGCACAACATTCAACAGGACCCAGCCTTTTTCTTCCCATTTACGGTTCCGTTCCAGTGCATCTGCTGCAGATGCAGATCCGCGGATCTCGACCACAAGGCCCCGCACACCCTGTTTAACGCCTTTTCCAGGCTCCTCAGTCTCCATATGAATCCAGTCCGCTGCCGAACAAAAGGATCGCCTTTCTCAGCTCAGGGGCCTTCTCCAAGACTTCATCATACTGCTCCAGACTCATGGCACTGACCAGATCTGAATATTCCAGAAGAAATTCGGTTTTTCTTACCAATAGATCCCTGTTATCCGAAGGCACTTTCAGTGCCATTGCATCAATGCTTTTTTTTACCTGGTTCAAGACGGCTCTCGCAGACCTTTCCTTTTCTGATCTGACCCGCTCTGCCTCATCCGCTGCCCTTGAAGCCGCCTCGCCGGCCTTTCTGGCAAGATACGAGGCCTTTCGGTAAGACCTTCCGGCTGCATACTCCTTGGCTCTGGAAAAAAGTCCGGTAGCCTCGTCCCAGTAATTACGGGCATAACCCGGAGCACCGGTCCGTTCCGCTCTGTCGATGGCAGCACGGGCATCGTCCCTGTGTTCTCTCCAGGCAGCCCTCTCCTTGCCGCTGGGGGTCATTTCCTGGATCTTCTCCAGTTCCTTCCTTATCTCTTTTTTCAACTCAGAGGCAGATGGTACCGAAAACCCGGAGCACAAAAACAAGCAGTACAAGACCACCAGTACAGACACCGGATTCCTTTTTATTCGGCCTGGATTTGCCTTCACCGCCGATTACAGATCTATTCCCCGCCGATATTGGCCAGAATGTGGTCCTGAATCCATTTATTATCCCACCATTCCCGTGGATCGACAAATACTCCGTTTATCAACATACCGAAGTGAAGATGGTCTCCACCAGCCAGACCCGTCATTCCGGTAAGACCAATAATGTCTCCCTTTTTCACATGCTCCCCACTGGAGATCATGATGTCGTTTAGATGAGAATACAGGCTGAACAGCCCCTGACCGTGATCAATAATCACCGAATTACCGTATATTCCAATATAACCTGTGAAAACAACAGTGCCAGTGTTTGCCGCTGGCACCTTTGCATGGGCAACTGACGCATGATCAGTTCCCATATGGTACGCCTTGTCAATTTTCCTGCCCTTGTAAAAATAATGCCGTTCATCACCAAAACCGGCCATGAATGCTGATCTCGGTAGAGTCAGGAACCTGCCTTCCCACAATATTTCAGACACACTTTTCTTGCAGTAGCCGGAAATCTCCTCATTGTTCTTCTGCCTGAGCTCTCTGTTTATCTGGAGAAAAACCGCCTTGAGCGAACCTGTAAACTCCGGATATCTGACCATGAAATCAGGCATCTTCCGCTTCAGAAAGCCGTCACTTATGTTTATCCTGTCCACCTTTCTGGCCCTGGGAAGAACCCGGTGGGGAAAACCGGTCTTGACAGAATTTCCCGCTCTGTCAATCGCCTCGATAAAAATTCTTTCCGGCTTCCCGCCCAGATAAGGAAGCGCCAGCAGGGATGTATAAAACCCCTCCCCCCCTCCTTTCTTTTCATATGCAGGGAAAAACAGATCGTCCACCCATACCCCCGTCTTCACCACAGGTTCGCTCACTCTGTAGGAAACCAGGCCTGCACCTCCGATACGGATATTGTGGACCAGACTCTTGACCGCAATTACCGGAGGCGTGATATCAATTATTATTTCTCTCTCCCACACCCGACGATTGCCCCTGAAACCATTTTTGAGGGATGCATCGGTCGCAGTCACTCGCAACATGGCCTCGCCGCCCGAAAGGCCCAGTTCCATTGGCCTTATGTCCCACTGAAGGCTGACCTGATGCACCCCGGTACCGCTCCACCAGTCTATCATCTGGTAAACTTCCGGCTCCAGATCCACCGTTTTTTCACCCTGGACAAGGGAAACAGCCACTGTTCGAATCCCACTCCTGGAATCTTCAACATCTACGGCAAGGAGAAAATCCCTCCCGACTGTCTCAGGAGATGTTTCTATCCGTATTACAGGAGGAGTACTCTCCAGGGAGAAATACCCCAGATACACTCCAGCAGCTGCCATGACAACAACTGCAAAGATAATAAAAAATCTTATTATTCTTTTCATATGCTCCACATGTCGTAAGTGATCACAGGACAATCCGAAAAAAGTGCTATTACATGTCGCAGCAATTACAAAGCGGAAGGCATGCTTACGCACTCCCCAAAATGCCAGCATCTGACAACACAGTGCGGCAGCCTGTCATCGGCCATACCACATGTCAGGTATCATCTTCACTTATGGCTGCCCCGTTAAATCTGTTCATTGCACGGTCTATTCCGTGTTCTAAAAAACAGACTACTCCCTCTGCTGCCAGTTCGATGACCTTTTCTATTTTTTTTGCCTCGACGGGTAAAAATCCAGATAGGACATATTTTTCTATCGGGACCGGAGAATCAGGACGCCCTATCCCGATTTTAAGCCTTGAAAATTCCCTACTCCCAAGGGATTTAATAATCGATCTGACACCATTATGGCCAGCAGCGCCACCTTTGCTGACGAATTTGATCTGTCCTACAGGAATGTCAAGATCATCATGGATGACAAGGAGTCTTTCCAGGGGCATTTCATAATATCTGAGTACGGTATTTACCGCCTCTCCGCTCCTGTTCATGAAAGTGAGAGGTTTTACCAGAATTACAGGAACACCTGCAATAATCCCGGTCATACTCAGATATGAAGACTTCTTCTTGGGAGGATAAACAGACGCCCCGCCCCATGAAACCAACCGGTCCAGCACCATGAATCCTATGTTGTGCCTGGTGTTTTCATATTTTATGCCGGGATTTCCCAGACCTACCACCAAAATCCTGGACAAGATCAAGCTCCTCCAGATGAGACTGAATCAGACTGAATGCACCTCCCTGTCAACCTGATCCCGGCAGTCATGTACCAGCTATTCTTCCGTTTCTTCGGCTTCGGCTTCAACCCCTTCCTCTGCTTCAACCTCCTCCTCAGCCTTTTCCTTTACAGCAGCACCGGCTACGGTAACGAGAGTGGTTTCAGGCTCGTCCATCAGGGTTGAGCCCTCAGGGGGGTTCACATCGCTGATATGAAGGGTTTCCCCTACATTCAGTTCTGTAACATCCACCTCTATTTCATCGGGAACAGCAGCAGGCAGGGCAGAGACAGTCACATATCTCCTGAGAAACTGAAGCATGCCGCCTTCCAGTCTGACACCCGCAGGCTCTCCCACGGTAGTCAACGGCACCTCCACAGTCACCTCCTTGTCCATGGCAACCTCGAGAAAATCAATATGATAAATCTGATCTGTAACAGGATGAAGCTGGAGGTCTTTTACTATGGCCAACCTGTTGTCGGTACCCTCCTTATCCTGGAGATTCAGTGAAAAAAACACCTGTTCTCCCTTGTGCCTTATCAATATCTTGTTGAATTCATGAAAATCTACTGAAAAACTCACTGGTTCGGATGCCCTGCCGTACAGAACACCCGGGATCCTGCCAGCCTGTCTGAGTTTCCTGGCCACGCCCTTTCCTCTCTCGGTGCGCACCAGTGAATCCATCGCTATTTGTTTCATATCTTTGACTCCTAATTTATTTCCTATTCAATATCAGGTGGTTTCCGGTCCAAATTACGTCACACAAAGAGCAGGCTGACCGAATCATCATCATGAATTCGTCTTATGGCTTCTCCCAACAGATTAGACACAGACAGCACCTTGATTTTCTCAACTTTCTTTGCGTCTTCATTCAGGGGAATGGTGTTGGTAACCACCAAGATCTCGAGATCTGACTCTGCTATTCTGCTCACCGCAGGTCCAGACAGGACCGGATGAGTCGCACAGCCATGAACATGTCTCGCCCCGCGCGCCTTGAGTACGGAAGCTGCCTGGCACAGAGTTCCAGCGGTATCCACCATGTCATCGAGTATTATGGCGGTCTTGTCCTTTACATCTCCTATTATGTGCATTACCTGCGATTCGTTCGGACGCTCTCTTCGTTTATCGATAATTGCCAGACCTGCACCCAGTCTCTTTGCAAAAGCCCTGGTCCTCTCCACTCCTCCTGCATCAGGAGACACCATGACCACATTTTCAGTCAGGTTTTCTCTGATATATTTCAGGAGAACCGGAGCGGCAAAAAGGTGATCTACGGGTATGCTGAAAAAACCCTGAATCTGTCCCGCATGGAGATCCACTGCAAGCACCCTCCGCGCACCTACAGTGGTGATAATGTCTGCAACCAGTTTTGCAGAGATAGGTACTCTGGGAGCTGCTTTTCTGTCTTGCCTGGCATATCCGTAGTATGGCAGAACAGCCGTTATTCTCCTAGCCGATGCCCGCCTGAGGGCATCAACCATAATCAGAAGTTCCATGAGATTGTGATTTACAGGGGTACAGGTCGGCTGTATCACAAATACATCGGCCCCCCTGACATTTTCTCCTATCTCAACAAAGACTTCCCCGTCACTGAAAGTCCGGACAGAAGCCCTTCCAAGCGGAATACTCAGATAATCGCAAATCTCCTGAGCCAGTTCAGGATTGGCATTGCCTGTAAATATCTTGATGTGGTTTGATGGCATTTCTGTAAACCTGCTGAACAATCTTTATCCTTATTCCTTAATATTTCATTACAATCGAAGCTGAATTTTCTCCATCCGCTTCAGTTATCCACTGGCTGGGGTGCGAGGATTCGAACCTCGGAATGCGGGTGCCAAAGACCCGTGTCTTACCACTTGACGACACCCCAGCTCCAAATCAATCACTGAGACTCTCAGCAAGAAAAGTCTTCAGACCCTTTTTGTTTTCGAAAAAGGATTCGGCCACCTCAGCATCCTCTCGAGCACTGAAAGCGCCGAAAACAGTTGAACCGCTCCCTGACATGAGCGCAACTTCCGCTCCAGCCTGGACCAGAAAGCTCTTTATCTGTTCTATTTCAGGATACCTGCCCACCACAACTGACTCCAGATCGTTGCACCAGTTCTCTGTATTATCCGCATCTTCGGCGACAAAAATAGTGTCCTCATCATGGGTTGTCAACACGTAATTTTCGTAAGCCCACCGCGTACTTACACTGAATTCAGGCTGGACCAGAAGAAAGTGCCGGTGCGCCGTAGAAAAAGGCTTGAGCTCTGTACCTGTCCCCCTGCCTATCGCGGCGTTTTCCTTTAAAAGAAAAAAGGGAACATCGGCCCCAAGCCTACACGCGACGGTATAAAGATCGGCATCTGCGAGCGGAAATCCGGAAAGTTCGTTCATGCCCGCCAAGACAGACGCCGCATCCGAGCTGCCTCCTCCCAGGCCGCCCCCCACGGGTATTTTCTTGTGCAGGGTTATCCGGACCCTCATATCACGGCCCGCGACATCCATGA
>DTYO01000178.1 GCA_012961845.1 Thermodesulfobacteriaceae bacterium | reverse complement strand
ACTGGACAAGAAAGGGGTCCTCGACAAGCTTGAAGTATGGATCGAAGTGGATGAACATGTTCTGGTGGGCGGAACAGAAGCCATGCAAAACCTCAAGCACACGCTGCAGGCCGAAATGCTCAATGATCTGTACATCAATGTAAACATCAAACTTGTGGAACCGAAAACCCTGGAAAGAAGCATGGGCAAGGCCACCAGGATACTTGACCGGCGGGATGCGGAAAGACAGCTCTGATTGTCCATAGCCGGGCCGCTGGAAAAAAACTGGAAGACCATACATGAAAAACAGATATACAGTCAAACAGCTTTCCATCTTTCTGGACAACCGCAGGGGAAGGCTGCTTGAAGTAACTCAGGCCCTGGAAGAAAAAAATATAAATATCCGTGCACTTGCCATGGCTGAATCCGCCGAATTCGGGATCCTTCGCCTTGTGGTAAACAAGCCTGAGAAGGCCGGGACTCTCTTGACTGAAGGAGGATTCACAGTAAAGGAACAGGATGTCTTTGCCGTTGAAGTCGAAGATGTTCCGGGTGAATTCTGCAACGTGGTAAGAATCCTGGCGGAACAGGGCATCAATATTGACTATACCTATGCCTTTATCGGCAGCTCCAACAAGGCCGTATTGATATTTCGTGTTGCCGACTCTATGTTCGACAGGGCATTGTCTGCACTCCGGGAAGGAGGTATCAAACTTGTTGATCCCCTGTTCTTTTACGACTAAACTTCACTGTCATGAATGAAGACGTATGCAATCAGAGGATACTGCATCTAGGTGCGGCCCGGCATTGTAAAGTACGGGGAATGCCGCTTCATGCCCTCAAACATGTGTCTGCAACAGTACCTGTAGTCGTTTATAGTTCAGTGGATTGTCCTGTGATCAGTCATATCATGACCATCTGACGTGGACGGCAGGCCGGCAGCATGACCGACCTGGCTGGTATAGAAGTCATCATCCTCTCTAATGAAAGAAGCCATGCCACATAATATCCTTCAGCTCGATTGGGATTAAGAATGAAGACCAAGTTCATATTTGTTACAGGCGGAGTTCTGTCATCTCTGGGCAAGGGCCTGGCCGCCGCGGCCATCGGCGCCCTGCTGGAAGCCCGCGGTCTCAGGGTCACGATTCAGAAACTTGACCCTTACATCAACGTGGACCCTGGCACCATGAACCCCTTTCAGCATGGAGAGGTCTATGTGACCGACGACGGGGCTGAAACCGATCTCGACCTGGGGCATTACGAACGGTACACCAATGCCAAGCTGGGGCAGAGACACAATTATACCTCAGGCAGGATATATTACAGTGTCATCTCCAAGGAAAGGAAAGGTGAATACCTTGGCGGAACCGTGCAGGTCATCCCCCATGTGACCGATGAAATCAAGCAGGCAATACTGCAGCTGGACGGAGAAGCAGACATTGCCATCGTAGAGATAGGAGGAACCATCGGCGACATCGAGGGCCTGCCCTTCATCGAAGCCATACGACAGCTCAGGGGCGATCTGGGCAGGGAGAACACCCTGTACATCCATGCCACCTATGTACCCTATATCAAGGCTGCAGGAGAGCTGAAGACCAAACCTACTCAGCACAGTGTCAAGGAATTGAGATCTATCGGCATCCAGCCTGACATATTACTCTGCCGGACTGAAACCGGTCTTTCACAGAGCATAAAATCCAAGATTGCCCTTTTCTGTGATGTAACCGAAAAGGCCGTCATTACTGCAATGGATGTGGATTGCATTTATGAAGTTCCGCTGCGGTTCCACCAGGAGAATCTGGATGAACAGATAGTAGAAGGACTCAACATGTGGACCAGAGCTCCGATACTGACACCGTGGGAAGAGCTCATAACCAAGGTGAAGAATCCGCAGCACAAGGTGACCATTGCCATGGTGGGAAAATATGTCAACCTGAGAGAATCTTACAAAAGTCTCAATGAAGCTCTTTTCCACGGTGGGGTGCCCAACAATGCAGAAGTGGAAATAGATTTCGTTAATTCAGAGAGAATCAAAGGGGAAAAACTGGTCCAGAGACTTGCCCGGGCTGACGGAATCCTGGTTCCCGGGGGATTTGGGATCAGAGGGATCCCCGGCAAACTTGAGGCCATAGCATATGCCAGAGAGAACGGGGTGCCTTTTTTCGGTATCTGTCTGGGGATGCAGCTAGCGGTGGTCGAATTCGCCAGAAATGTTGCCGGTCTTTCTCTGGCGGACAGCACGGAATTCTCTCCTTCCACCCCTCATCCGGTCATCTACCTCATGAAAGAGTGGTATGATTACCGGACCGACAAAATCCAGGTCAGGGATGAAGACAGCGACAAGGGCGGTACCATGCGCCTTGGTGCATATCCATGTGAGCTCAACGAAGACAGTCTCGCCTACAGGGCCTATGCCACGAAAAATATATCGGAAAGACACCGGCACAGGTATGAATTCAACAATGCGCACAGAAAAACCCTGGAAGATGCAGGGTTGCTCATAAGCGGCACCAGTCCTGACGGGGAACTGGTTGAAATCATAGAGCTGAACGATCATCCTTGGTTCCTAGGATGTCAGTTTCATCCTGAATTCAAATCACGGCCCCTTAAACCTCATCCGCTGTTTGTGTCATTCGTTCAAACCGCACTTGAGAGAAGACTGAAGGAAAAAACAACACACACAGAATAGTGCCTATCCATACCTTGCGACATTATGCTTCCTGAACCGCCATGACACACTGCCCCAGCCCCGGAAATCCTGTAACCATCTCCGATTTCATCATCGGGCCAAATCAGAATCCTCTGCTAATAGCAGGCCCATGTGTACTCGATGATCTGGAAACAGCCATTGAAATAGGCGCATTCATGGCCGAAGCTGCCTCCAAAACCGGTTTTTCTTATATATTCAAGGCCTCATTTGACAAGGCAAATCGGACCTCCATCAAATCTTATAGAGGCCCTGGGCTGAAAAAGGGTCTGGAAATGCTTGCTGCAGTCAAACAAAAGCTGAAAGTGCCGGTTATATCTGACATCCACCTGCCTGCCCAGGCCATCCCGGCCTCTGAAGTACTCGACTGCATTCAGATTCCGGCTTTTCTGTGCAGGCAGACCGATCTTCTTTCTGCAGCCGCGGCCACTGGTCTCCCTGTCAACATAAAAAAAGGCCAGTTCATGTCCCCCGCGGACATGAAGCATCCTGTTGGAAAGGTGCTCGCAAGCGGCGGAGATCAGGTGATGCTCACTGAGAGGGGATCATTTTTCGGCTACAACAATCTTGTAGTGGACATGCGCAGTCTGGCAATAATGAGAGGGCTCGGGGTGCCGGTAATTTTCGATGCTACCCACAGTGTACAACTGCCGGGCGGTGGCGACGGCTGTTCTTACGGACAGCGGCAGTACGTTTCTCACCTTGCCAGGGCAGCTGTGGCCGCAGGGGTAGATGGCATTTTCATGGAAGTCCATCCGGACCCTGACAGCGCTCTCTGCGATGGTCCCAACAGTCTGAAGCTCGAGGACGCACTGAGT
>DTYO01000177.1 GCA_012961845.1 Thermodesulfobacteriaceae bacterium | reverse complement strand
TGAGTGCCGGTATCTGCTGATCCCATCGCAATTCCACGAACTTGACCAGCCGGTCAAGTTCTCTGGCAAGTATACTGGCAGGTTCAAATTCCAGTCCGGCCAGTTTCTTGCCCTGTTTGAAGATCATGGGGGGATAATCGGGGGATATTCCCACCCGCAACACGTTCTGTGGCAGTTTTTCAGCGGTTTCGGTTTCGTCTGCCTGAACCGCAACTGGTTTCTCGGTGGGTTGAGTGGAGGCCTTACCGTTTCCGGCGGCCGTAGTGCATCCTGCAATGACAACAGCCGTCAGGGTTGCCAACGTTATTCCTGCAAAAAAAACTCAGCATGTTTGATCCTTGTCTTGCTCTCCGGCTTTTGAAGAAAACGATCCGGATTGAAGGGGATTATCCGGCACGAATGGTTTACTGTATCCTTCAAGGAAGATCCGTCAAGGCCCGGTAATCGATCTTATTGGCATAAGCCATTAAATCGGCCTTTGTTACATGATCACCTTCGAGGGTCACCAGGAATCTGTTTGCCACCACTATATTGATGGTACCGGTTTCAGTGGCGGATTTATAATTGATGATAGCCTTCTGCCCCCTGATCCTTTCGAGGCGACCTCCGTCCGACACCGCGAACATGGGATTGGTAAACATCATCATGATGGACTGCAACAGGGGAGAATCCGTGGCCAGCTTGATGATGATGCTTTTGTCGCCTCTGTTGTAAGTCCTTTCCGCAGTTACTCCTCCACCGAACATGATTTTTCCAGCTGCCTGGGAAGACGCCTCTTCCGCTGCCCAGCCTGGAAGAGGTTCAGGGAGTAATTTTTTCAGCTGCAATCCCTTTTTCTGCAGAATCAGATTGGAGGCATATTCAAGGCTTTCGACAGCCGCTGAATACTCGCCGTTCTTGTACTGGGCTATTGCTTCATTTATTGTGTCCATTACGTCATCTGCAGCGGCAGTCGAAACAAATATCATCAGTGTGCAGATGACAAGGGCGGAGATGTTCACGATAAGCTTGTTCATATGGCAGTTAACCTCTCTTTATCCATAAAATTCTCTATACGTTGCGATATGCAGAAATGAAAGACAAATTTTGATACGGATACTGACTATAGTTTATAAAAAAGGATTTGCTGGCTGTCTACCCTGTAACCCTGAAGTCTGGTATCTTTTTATTTAATGAGAGGAAAGACATGCAGGAAGGGGCCCGGCAAAAATGGTTGCGGTAATGCGGAATGAATAGGTCAGAGGCCTGCACATGGGTATTTCGCACAGGATTGGTGATCTCTCTGATATTCATTACCTCCATGGCGACGACATCCAGGACGTTCCCGGTAGTGGGTACAGTAAACGACAAGATCAATCATGTGGCGGCATTTTTTGTCCTGGCATTTTTCATGGATTTTTCTTTTCCGCACAGACGGTTCTGGACTGCAAAAGGCATGTCACTGCTTGGTTATGGATTGCTGGTGGAAATAATTCAGTCTTTTCTGCCGTACCGTTTTTTTTCAATGCTGGACCTGGCTGCCGATGCTGTCGGCATTGCTTTATACTGTGCCTGTTCCCCTGTAATTGTACGTTGTTCCCGCCTGAGACGTTAGATTTCTGAACAATCCAGTCAAAACAGACAGGAGCCGGTTATGGGGTTCCGCGTGATCTGAATTTCCATACACAGCGACCGGGTGGATGGCACATATTCCGGTTTATTTTTCAGGTTTGTGGAAATATTCGTAAATTTTTACTGCTTGGGCGTTGGAGATGCCTGGAACCTGCCGCAGGCGATCAACTGATGCAAGGCGTACTGATTTCAGGCTGCCAAGATTGCTGAGTAGGGCCCTCTGTCTCACCGGCCCTATTCCGGGGACATTGTTCAGGTCAGACTTGAAAGTAAGCTTATTTCTCTTCCTGCGATGGGCTGCAACACCAAATTTATGGGCCTCATCTCTAACCCTCTGAAGGAAAAGGAGCACAGGATCATGGGGCTGCAGGATGATCGGCCTTGTCCATCCGGGTCTGAAAATTTTTTCGTCTTCTCCGTTTTTTCCTTTGGCCAGAGCAACGAGTTCTATGCTGTCTGAAAGATCCATGCATGATACCAATCTTTCCGCCTGACCCAACTGACCTCTTCCTCCGTCTATGAGCAGCAGTTCAGGCAGGCCGTCTCCGACCGTTCCCCTGGACAGCCTTCTCTCCAGAACCTCACGGATCATGGCATAGTCATCGATTCCTTCTACCTCTTTGATATTATATCGCCTGAATTTTTTCCTCAGGGGATTTCCACAAAGGAACACTACCAGGCTTCCAATGGCTGCCTGGCCTCCAGTAGTGGAGATGTCCAAGCCTTCAATTTTTTCCGGTAGGCGGGACAGTTCCAGAGTGTCGGCAATTAACTGTGCCTTTTCAGACCATGCAATGGAGCCATGCGCTCTGGTCAGACACACCTCTCCTGCATTTTTTTCAGCCATTTTCAGCAGTCTTCGACGAATGCCCCTGACCCCGTTTTTCAGCATGACCTTTTTCCCGGCCCGTTCAGCAAGCCATTGGGAGATTGGTACGGCATCCGGTATTTCTGATTCGAGTACGACTTCTCTGGGAACAGAATTTTCCTGATAAAACTGACAGATGAATGATGAAAGCAGTTCATGCCTTGTTTTTTGGACGGCCCCGGCAAGATGATGGATCTCCTGCCCGTACAGTATCCCGTTCCGGACCCGGAGCAGGGAAATTACCGGGACCCCGTCGTGGACATAAAGGCCCAGAATGTCCCAGTCAGCAGAGGCATCCGCAACCACGGACTGTTTTTCCATGATCCGTTCTATGGCATGTATCCTGTCTCTTATTTTAGCTGCCTTTTCAAATTCAAGTCTTTCTGATGCCCTGGTCATCTGCCTCGTTAATTTTCCGATCAGCATGTTGGAATTGCCTTCGAGGAACAGCCGTACCTGTTTGACGATGGCGGAATACTCATCCCTTGAAACTTTGCGGCAACAGGGGCCTGTACAGCGGTTTATCTGAAAGAGCAGGCAGGTACGGCTCTTGGTTTTCATGACACGGTCGCTGCAGCTCCTCAGGCCGAAAATAGATGATATATACTTTGCGGTTTTCTTTACAGCTCCGGCAGAAGGATAAGGGCCGAAATACAGCGCGCCATCTTGTTTCCGACTTCGTACTATGCGGAGTCGGGGGAAAGGAGTGTTCATGTTCAACCGAAGGAAGGGATAGGCCTTGTCGTCTCTGAGAAGTATGTTGTACCTGGGCCTATATTTCTTGATAATCGATGCTTCAAGAATAAGTGCCTCTTTTTCCGTTTCGGTTACGATAATTTCAAAAGATACTGCTTTTTTCAGCATTATCCTTGTCTTGGAGGGTTTCACCGAACCGGTTCCGAGATAGGTGGCCAGGCGGTTGCGCAGCTGCTTGGATTTTCCCACGTAGAGGATTTCATCATCGGATCTCCTGAACAGATATACGCCGGGGACCCTGGGAATTGACGCAAGAACACTTGAGTCTGTTTTTTCAAATCTGAACGGCTTCATCAGGTTGCAGAGAGGAGGGCGGCTGTCGAAAGGGTGCATTTGCCCTTTAGCAGATGGCTTTGTTGTTGCGGAGGACCATTCGACTGGAACGAATACTTCATGGTCGGGGCGGAGGGATTTGAACCCCCGGCCCTCTGCTCCCAAAGCAGATGCGCTACCAGGCTGCGCCACGCCCCGACAAGCT
>DTYO01000176.1 GCA_012961845.1 Thermodesulfobacteriaceae bacterium | reverse complement strand
TGAAGTCTGCACATACTTTTACTATCTTACCTAATGAAGGATGCAAGCTAAGCATTTCCTGTGACAAATCCACGGCAGGCTTTACTTTCACCTCTTTAAAGAGGGCCCCTGGGAGATTTACCACCTCAATCACCTTCCCCTTCACCCAGCGGGCCCATTTCAGTGATTCTAGCTGTATACTGCGTAATAAGCTCTACATATCTGGGACCTTCTGCAGCAGAAGCCCACTCTAGGGCAAGTCTTTCAGGCTTCACCCCTATATCCTTCAACATCTGCCGACAGGTCTCCGCCATAACCATTGCTTCGTAATTACCAGACTGGTAATGACATTCGCCGAGGTGTCAGCCACCGGTAAACACTCCGTCAGCTCCACATTTAAAGGCCTCCAGAATGAATCTGGTATCAATTCTGCCAGTACACATTACCCTGATCACCCGTACATTTGGAGGATACTGGTAGCGGGATACGCCGGCGGAATCGGCTGCTGCATAGCAGCACCAGTTGCAAAAGAAGCCCAAGATGCGCGGATTGAAACCCTCCTGGGTCATGGTTATCTCCTTAACTCTTGATTGATAATACCCTTGCCAAAATACTAAATGTCTAAAAACCCGGACCGGACCACCTCATGCAGCGCAAATCAGCCGGGCGTCGACCGTTCTCAACGGTTACTGCCCACAGCCGTCGCCGCCGAATGCATGGATCTGGGCCATGATAATCTCATCCGTAAAGCCACCCATACTGATGGCAAGCACTGGACAATGAGAGGCACATATACCGCAGCATTTGCAGGAGGCGGTGAGTGTTTCCGCCTTTTTTCTCTTTCCTTCTTTAACCATATTTATTGCATTGAAGGGACAAAGTTTTTCACAGATGCCGCATCCGATACACTTGTCCTTGTCAACATGAGAGACCAGCGGCGCAACGGGCACCTTGCCCTTGGCAAGGGGAACCGCAGCTTTTCCTGCGGCAGCCTTGGCCTGAGCGACTGACTCATCAAGTGCCTTGGGGCCATGAGCAAGGCCGCACAGATAGACTCCGTCGACTGCGGTCTCTACCGGCCTGAGCTTGGCATGAGCCTCCAGGAAGAATCCATCAGAGGTCAGCGAGGCTTTCACTATTTTGGAAAGTTCATCGTTTTCACCGGGGGCCACCCCCACTGACAAGGCAACTATATTGGCCGGAATGTCGATATCTTCGCCGAGCAGACGGTCAAACACCCTGACCTTTATTCCCCTCCCGACTTTCAGCACCTCCGGTCTTCTCTCAGGATCATACCGGAGAAAGATCACGCCCTGTTTTCTGGCCTCGCGGTAGGCATCCTCAGCAAACCCATAGGTGCGCATGTCTCGATACAGCACATAGACATCAGTCTCGGGTCTCAGCTCCTTGATCCTGAGGGCGTTCTTTACCGCCTGAGTACAGCACAGCCTGCTGCAGTAATTCAGATCTTCCCCCCTGCTGCCCACACACTGGATCATGACGACATTCCTGACATTTCTGAGGCCGGTCTTTCCCCTGGCCAGTCTCTCTTCCAACTCCAGCTGAGTCAGGACACGCTTGCTCTCTCCGTAGAGGTAGGAATCTAACCTGTACTCCTGCCCTCCGGTTGCTATTACAACAACACCGTGATTCACAAGCTCTGTCTTCTTTCCAACGGCTATTGTAGTAGTAAAATTACCTACATAGCCCGAAATACTCTCTACACTCGCCTTGAGCCTGACTTCAATCCTGGGATTTTTCTTTACCCGTTTCACAAGGCCTTTCAGGACCTTGCCCGGATCGGCGCCATCAAGCAGAAACCGTACTCGCTTCAGGTTGCCTCCAAGCTCCTTGCTCCGCTCCACCAGAACGGTTTCATAACCCTGATCAGCAATGCTAAGAGCAGCCGTCATGCCTGCGGCACCTCCGCCGATGACCAAAGCCTTTGGTGTAACATCCACGGTCGGCTGTTCAAGAGGCTGCAGCAGCGCCGCCTTTGCAGCAGCCATCCTCACAAGATCCTTGGCCTTTTCAGTTGCTGCTTCAGGCTCCTGTGAGTGGACCCATGAACATTGATCCCTGATATTGGCCATTTCTATAAGGGCGGGATTGAGCCCCACCGACCTCAGGGTTGCCTGGAAAAGGGGTTCGTGAGTCCTCGGCGAACAGGCGGCTATCACCACCCTGTTAAGGCGATTCTTGGCAATCTTTTCCGCCAGAGTAGTCAAAGCATCCTGGGAACAGGAGTAGAGGGTATTTTCATAGAGGACAACACCCGGGAGAGTTGCCGCGTAATCCCGAACGGCCTTGACATCGACCACACCCGCAATATTCACACCGCAGTGGCATACGAAGACCCCGATCCTGGGTTCTTCGGCCTCAAGTTCAGTATCTTCATCCGGGAATGTCTCTGTGACCGTCCGGGTATTTCGCCCATCGGCCAGCATTTCAGAAGCTGCTGCAGCCGCACCGGAGGCCTGGGTAACGCTCTCAGGAACATCTTTAGGCCCCTGAAACGCCCCGGCAACCAGGATACCGTCTCTGGTGGTAGCAAGCGGATCCGCAGAAGACGTCTTACAGAATCCATAGTGGTTCAGCTCAAAACCTGCCAGACCGGCAATATCCCTCGCGTCTTCAGGGGCACACAGCCCCACTGACAAAACCACCATGTCGAATAGTTCTGAATGGGATTCTCCATCATCGGTAGTCCAGGAAAGGCCGAGCCGACCGTCTACCTGAGCAATTCTCGGCACCCTGGCCCTGATCACTCTGAGACCGTACTTTTCCTCTGCACGCTTGCGGGCATCATCAAACCCCTTGCCCTGCGTCCTGACGTCCATGAAAAAGAGTGCGATATCTAGGTCCGGTTCGTGCTCCTTTGCAACAGAAGCCTCCTTCACGGCATACATACAGCACACGGATGAACAGAAACCGTTGCCGCAGCTCTCGTCGCGGGAACCTACACACTGAAGAAATGCTATTTTCCCGGGTGCCTTTTCATCAGAAAAACGGACTACATGTCCCTCGGTAGGCCCTGAAGCACATGTCAGGCGCTCGAATTCAAGGCTTGTGACCACATTCGGATATTTCCCGTATCCGAATTTTTCGAGAACTTCCTGATCTATACGCCCGAACCCGGGAGCCATAACCACTGCGCCCACATCAAGTTTATGTTTGGCGGGCTTCTGAGAAAAATCGATGGCTTTCGCAGTACACGTCTGAGCACAGAGATTACAGGTCTCGAAGTTTACCCTGAGGCACTCCTTGGCATCAATGTAGTAACTTGCAGGAATTGCCTGGGTGTAATCTATATGCGGAGCCCTGGTGACATCAAGCCTTTCATTGTAGAAGTCCGCAACGGGCTTGGGACAGTACATGGTGCAGGTACCACAGGACGTGCATTTGTCTTCGTCGATGTAGCGGGGTTCCTGGTGTACAGTAGCTGTAAACTGCCCAGGCTTCCCTTCCAGATCTTCCAAACGGGCATTTGCTATGATTTCAATATTTGGAGACCGACCGGCCTCTACCAGCTTGGGTGCCAGTATTCACAATGAACAATCATTCGTTGGAAAAGTCTTGTCCAGCTGGGCCATGACCCCGCCGATGGATGCCTTTTTTTCCACCAGGTATACATAAAAACCCAGATCGGCCAGATCGAGGGCGGTCTGCACCCCGGCCACCCCTCCTCCCAGGACCATTATCGCACCGGATTTACTCATAATAAAACCCCGAAAATATCAGTTAATAAAAAACAGGCATAATTAAAGAAACAGGCTTGCCGGCCATAAGCCGGAAGCCTGGATCACCGTATATTTAACCTGGACCGTGACATCCCACACCATCAATGCCCGAGGTGCCAAGATCGCGTCTCATGGCCATGTCGAAGAGCACGCGCTCTTTCTTCTTGTCAAGGCCGAGGTTCTTGCGCTTGAGATCGAGCTTGTCGATCATTTTACTGGCGAACTCATTGGCTGACTGGGCCACATCCCATACTGCTCCGTAAAGATTCTCCATTTCCTTGAAACAGTAGTCTGTAACTACCCTGGAACCGGAAGTAGGAAAATCAGGACCGAATATCACAGCAGCCCCGCTGGACACAAAATACTGCCCGATGGAAACAGCCTTCTCACTCATCCACTGCGGTGCACACCCGATAGCAGGCAGGTCGCTGATACTGTTGCCGAGCCCCCCAGTATTAACCATCTCGGTAGCTGCAATGAGGATTCTGCTGTTATCCACACATGACCCCATGTGAAGCACCGGAGGACACCCAACGGCCTCCAAGACCTCTTTAAGACCGTCGCCAGCCATATCCAGGGCTTCCGGAGACAGCAGACCTTCCCGCCCAATTCCGGTTGCGGCACAGCCTGTGACCAGGACCAGCACGTCGTTCGCGATCAGCTCCCTGGCCAGTTCGATGTGAACTTCATCCATAACCTTGTAGTTGTCGCAGCCCACGATTGCAGCCACGCCCCTTATTCGCCCATTGGCTATGTTGTCGTTCAGCGGCTTGTAGGATCCCCTGAAACGCCCGCCGAGGATATAGTTGATGGTTTCATGGCTGAAACCTGCCACAACATCCATTTCATGTTTTGGAATGAAATGTTTTCCTCGCTCGGGATATTTCTGGATGGCCTCCATAACGATCTGCTTGGCCACATCCAAGGCCCTGTGTTCATCAAACTGTATGTGTTTGGCGCCCGGGATCTTTGCCCTGTCGGACGTGGTGATCAGCTGGGTATGATAATGCTTGGCGACCGGAGAGACCCCCTGCATGATACACTGCACGTCCACTACCATAGCCTCAACGGCTCCGGTGGCCAGAACCACCTCCTGCTGCACAAAACTTCCTGCAATAGGCAGTCCCCTGCGCATCAGTATCTCATTGCCTGTACAGCACACCCCGGCGAGATTCACTCCCTTGGCCCCGACCTTCCTGCAGGCATCCACCACTTCAGGATCATGGGTCACCATGGCCAGCGCTTCCGCCAGAACCGGTTCATGGCCGTGAACCGTCACATTGACCTCATCTTCCTTGAGCACACCAATGTTGACCCTGGTACGGATGGGGACAGGGGTGCCAAACATGATATCGGACAGTTCGGTAGCAATCATAGACGCACCCCATCCGTCGGCCAGAGCACATCGAACCGCCTGAAACAGCAGGCTTTCGTGATGCTGGTCCACACCCATATGGGTCCTGTGCATCAGCTCGACCACTTCACGGTCCACCCCCCGAGGCCAGATACCCAGCCTGGTCCACATCTCCTGCGTTGTCTTTGGCGCCCTCTTCATGAATGCCAGAACACCTTCCTGCTGCCCGAATTCGCTCACCAGCTTTTCTCCCACCTCAACGGCAAGATCAATGGTGTCCTTTTCAGCTGGATCGATACCCACCCTGACGGCAGTCTCTCTCAACTTGAAAGTGTCTTTAATTTCATACGGAGTCTCGCCTTTCGCCGTGGCAAGAAATGCAAGAGCAACCCCTCTGCCGTGATCCATATGAGCAGCCGCCCCACCTGCAATGATACGGCTGAAATTGCGGGCGGCGACCGTAGCAGCATCCGCTCCGCACACTCCGATCATTTCGTCCACACCTTCTATGATCTGGCACGGCCCCATGTTGCAGTTTCGGCAGCAGGTTCCGCCCTTGCCGAACAGGCACGGCTCAACACTGCGCATTGAGACCCTATGGGCTGCAGTAATAGCGCCCTCTGCACAGGAATTGCACAGCACTTCACGGTTGGCTTCGCACTGGATGCTTGGACAACCACCGTTGGCCTTATCAAATCGTTTACTGAGATCCATGATAATTCTCCTTTTTTCAGAGGGATATTGTGTTCATAATGGGCTTGTCAACAAATCGCCTCGACACTGTCTGCTCCCCTGAAAAATGTGTCAGGCTATGCCTGAAATCTGCCTGGCTGCCTGAACTGTATTTTTCATAAGCATAGTAATGGTCATGGGACCGACTCCGCCTGGAACGGGCGTAATGGCAGACGCCTTCTCCTTGACAGCCTCGAAATCCACATCACCGCATAATATGGCCTTGCCCTCCGGAGTCTTCCCTATCCGGTTTACTCCTACGTCGATCACAGCTACACCCTCCTTTACCATGTCGGCGGTGACGACCTTCGGACGCCCGGCAGCCACAATGAGTATATCCGCCCGCCTGGTGTGGAAAGCCATGTCTTTGGTCCGGGTATGACACAGGGTCACCGTGGCGTTTCCACCCTCGCGCTTCTGCAGCATCAGATTCGCCATCGGCTTGCCTACGATATTGCTCCTTCCGACTATGACAGCTTCAGCCCCGCTTGTTTCAATCCCTGTTCGTATAATCATCTCCATGATACCCGCAGGGGTGCATGGTAGGAAACACTGTTCTCCGATTACCATCTTGCCCACGTTGACAGGATGGAAGCCGTCTACATCTTTATCTGGATCTATGGCAAAGATTATCCTGCTTTCTTCAATATGCCGAGGGAGAGGAAGCTGGACCAGAATACCGTGAATTGCGGGATCCTGGTTATATTTTTCTATGAGTGCAACCAGATCATCCTCAGTAATATCTTCCGGCTGATTATCCTGAACTGAATGAAAACCAAGATCGTGTGCCGTACGCTGCTTGGCAGTTACATAAGAGACAGAAGCCGGACTCTCACCCACCAGAACAGTAACAAGGCCTGGTGTCACTCCATGTTTTTCTTTCATTTCTGCAACTTCTGTCTTCAGTTCTTCTCTAATCTGTTTAGCTATCTCGGTTCCACTGATAATCTTGGTTGCCATTATTCCTCCACTAATCGTATTTTTCCGCCCTGAAAGGATACACTTTCAAGGCATGAGGCCAGCACCCATGCTGGACAATGGGAACATTAAGTCATGCAAAAAATGATCCGACACCAAAAACTGTGTAAAACAATTCTATTTAACCCGACAGAAGATTACAATGCGTCCTGCCGGTTAAAATTATGTTAAATTTTGTGTTATTTTTTTAGTAGCAGTAACACCCGCCTGCCCCAGGGGAAAATCTCCCCAGAGCAGACGGGGCTTTTATACCCGCTCTTAGAAAAGGCCCCTGACCTTGCCTGTATCCGTATCCACATCTATTCTCCGATATGCCGGATCGGAACCGGTACCCGGCATCAGACTGATAGCGCCAGCCACCGGCACCACAAAGCCGGCCCCCTTGTAAGTAAGTATATCTCTGACGTGCAGGGTCCATCCTCCCGGCACACCTTTCAGAGCCGGATTATCCGACAGGCTCAGATGTGTTTTAACCATGCACGTACCCAGCTTGGAGATCTCCGGATCCTTTTCCATCTTTTCTGCCTTGGCAGCAGCCTCAGGGCTGTAAGTTACACCGTCACCGCCATAGACTTCCCTGGTAATGACTTCGATCCTTTCTCTAAGGGGCATATCCAGATCATAGAGGAAGCGGAACTCATTGTCTTCTTCACAGGCATCTATGACTGCATCGGCGAACTCGAGGGCGCCTTCTCCCCCCTTCTCCCAGTGCTCGGAGACTGCCACCCTGGCTCCTGCAGCCTCGCAGAGTCTGCGGCAGGCAACAATCTCATCCTTGGTATCGGTATAGAAGGCATTGATGCAGACCACGGGGTTGATCCCCGCCTTCTTGACAGTCTCGATATGGTGCAGAAGATTGGCTGTACCCTTTTCCACCCATTCCACATTTTCTGTATTGTATTCCTCAGGCATGGGCATTCCTGGTCGTGGAATCGGAGCTCCTCCATGGCATTTCAATGCTCTGATGGTTGCCACTACTACTGCGCAGTTGGGCTTCAAACCACTGAAACGGCACTTGAGATTCCAGAACTTCTCAAAACCGATATCAGCGCCGAAACCGCTCTCCGTTATGAGATAGTCACCAAGCTTGAGTCCTATCTTGTCGGCGATAACCGATGACTGGCCTATCGCTATGTTGGCAAAAGGCCCGGCATGGATCAAACAGGGCTGACCTTCAACAGTCTGCATGAGATTCGGATTTACGGCCTCCACCATCCATGCCGTCATTGCTCCAGCAACCTCGAGATCTTCAGTTGTAATAGGCTTTCCGGTACGATCGTAGGCCACAACAATCTTCCCTATTCTTTCTCTGAGATCCTGCAGGTCATTGGCCACAGCCAGAATCGCCATTATTTCAGAGCTTACAGCGATATTGAATCCACTCTGCATGGTCAACCCGTCCATACGGCCCCCCAGACCTAGGGTGATGTTCCTGAGCGACTGGGCACAAAAGTCCATGATCCATCTGAATTCCACACTCTTCGGATGTACATTAAGGCGCTTGAGGCCTCTCTGACCCAGCTGTTCATCCGTATAGTTCGATTCATGCTGCATACGGGCGGTAAGTGCCACCATTCCCAGATTATGGGCATTCATAATGGCATTGATATCACCTGTAAGCCCCAGGGAAAACTTGGAAAGAGGGATCACCTGAGCCAGTCCTCCACCGGCTGCACTGCCTTTGATATTGAAGGTCGGCCCTCCTGACGGCTGCCGCAGGGCACCTATTACGTTTTTGTTCCTCTTACCCATACCCTCCATGAGGCCCACTGCACTGGTGCTCTTTCCTTCACCAAGCGGGGTGGGGGAAATTGCCGTAACATCGATATACTTCCCCTCCGGCCGATCCTTCAGCCTCTCCATGGTGCGTGCATAGTCAATTTTGGCCACATAGTGACCGTAAGGAAGCAGCTCTTCCTTATCAAGGCCCAGCTCCTCCCCCAGTTGATAAACTGTTTTCATGTTCTCTTCCGCAGCTTCGGCAATCTGCCAATCCGCCATTTTAGTGGGATCAAGATTCATCAGTTTTTCTCCTCCTTGATTTATTCTTCAGGTCGCCCGATCAGATATGATTGGAAGACGTTTAGCTCACTAACTCCATGCACACAGGCCTTCCCCGAAAGTCAGCAGAGAGAAGACCGCCCATCCGGTCTGCAGACCTGTTTCAGACTGCTTCAAATGCCGGAGAGCAGGAATTGAAAATTCCGAACAGCAATTTTCTATTAAAATCTGATTCGGTAATTATAAAGTATCTGATTACCTAACTAACTGACTGACACCAAAATTGTCAATCCCGGACAGGTAAATCAGGCAAAAGAATGGGGTATGCGATCACAAAACATACGTCTGACGCGCCATCCGGCGCTCGAAATACAGAGAGCACCGCGACACAACTTCCGCCTTTTATCCGCAGTACCCTGTAATCGCATACATTTTGACAGCCTGTCATGTAATCTGCAAGAAGAAGAGATTTCC
>DTYO01000175.1 GCA_012961845.1 Thermodesulfobacteriaceae bacterium | reverse complement strand
GGCAGTTCATCTTCAAAATATGGCAGGGTCGGAACACCATTCATTCAAGAGAGTAATTATCATGGGAAAGGCAAAAGGCATTGCTTTCAAGTTTATTCTGATAGTATCCATTGTAACCATGGCCATGATATCCGCCATGGCAGTAGTGATCATCTCAAGCACAAGCAGGGCCCAGTCCAGGCAATCCAGTGAATTTATTGAAACACTCAAGTCTTTTCAGGAAAAAGAAAAGCAGATACTTCGTCAAGGTCTCCGCCGGAAAGGAGAATCTATGGCAGATCTTCTGGCAATGACAGCCTCGAGTCTCATTATAGGCTATGATTTTGATACACTTGAACAGCTGGCCAGAAGCGGTGCCAGGGACATGGAGATTGCCTTTGTCACTTTTTTCAACAAAGATGGAAAACAGTTGGCAGGGTCTGACGCGGGAAGTTCCGATTATGTAACCATAAGAAAGAAAATATTGTTTGAAGACGATGTGGTAGGACATGTGGATTTAGGGCTGAACTATGATACTGTCAACGCGAACATAGATGAGATTACCGCACACATTCAGAATACAGTGAAGACTACGGCTGAAGCCGCTTCCAGATCCACCCGGTCACTCACCGGTACAATCATTGTTTCAGCACTAATCGGCATGGTAATCCTGTGCATGGTGACTTATCTTTCTCTATGCAGACTCGTAGTCAGCCCAATGAAAAAGATCATAAGCGGCCTCAATGAGGCTGCATCACAGGTCTCTGATGCATCCGCCCAGCTCTCAATGGCCAGCGGTCAGCTTGCGGAAGGGGCCTCTGAACAGGCGGTATCGATAGAAGAGGCCTCTTCTTCTCTTAAAGAAATGGCCGCAGCCACCACCAATAATGCCGAAAATGCCGATCGAGGAAACCTGTTCATGAAAGAGGCCAATCATGCTGTGAAATCTGCAAACGAATCCATACAGCAGCAGACGGATGCCATTGACGAAATTTTCAGGGCCAGTGAAGATACCCTGAAAATTATCCAGACCATTAATGAAATAGCCTTTCAGACAAACCTGCTGGCCCTGAATGCGGCGGTGGAAGCCGCAAGAGCAGGTGAGGCAGGAACAGGTTTTGCGGTGGTGGCAGAAGAAGTTCGCAGCCTGTCCACCCGGGCTGCCGACGCCGCCAGAGATACGGAAGTTCTTATTGAAGGTACGGTTAAAAAGGTCAAGGAAGGCTCTGAGCTGGCCTATCATACATTTGAAAAATTTTCAGAAGTTGCCCAGAAGACATCAACAGTTGGTGAACTGGTCACTGAAATAGCTACTGCATCATCTGAACAGACTAGGGGAATCAACCAGATCAACATGGCAGTTGAACAGATAGAAAAGATCACGCAGCAGAGTGCGGCCAGTGCGGAAGAAACAGCTAGTGCCTCAGAGCAGCTGAACGCCCAGGCAGGACAGGTGAAGAGATTTGTGGAAGAACTGGCTGCACTTATCAGAGGAGAAGCGGATCTCAGTACAGACAGGAATCTGCGTCTGTCAACATAGAACGGCCGGTTCGAGCCTGTCTGTCAATGATCTTTTTACCCGGGCATCTTCAGCAGACTTGCGAACTGCATGATCCGGGTTAAATATCTGAATATCATGTGTCTTCTCAAATCTGTTTATTCCTCGATCTCGACCGAAAATCACCGTTTCCGGACAGAGGCTGGACAGCATCAACCCCTATCTTATTTGGGGCCATGAACAGACAATGCCGTCACCTGCCTGTTTGCAGTGCAGCTTCAGAATCTTCCTGTATGGGTCCACAGGGGGTATCCACAAAAAAACTCTGTAAAATCATTTAAAAAAAAACACCATGTAGCCGATAACGGCATTGATGGAATCTGTTCGAAATACATTACAAATACCGAATTTTTTCATTTTTCCAACAGAGATTGGCCGATATTCCTGTCTTGTAAAAGCAGGTTTCGAGTAATCAGGTCAGATTTGTCATGGATATAGGTACCGTAGCAGGACTAGTTGTCGGAATAGTACTGATCTTATCCGCTATTCTGCTTGGAGGAAGCCTGTCGGCATTTGTCGACGTTCCTTCCGTGCTCATTGTAATCGGGGGAGCTTTGGCAGCGACGTTCATACGCTTCACCCTGCCTGATGTAATAAACAGCATAAGTGTTGCGATGAAGGCCTTTTTCGCCAAGGCCCAACCCCCAGAGGATATAATAGAAGAGCTGGTAAACCTTTCAAATATTGCCAGGAAGGAAGGACTGCTGAAACTGGAAAAACAGCCGGTAGAAGATGCATTCCTGAAGAAGGCCATCATGTACTGCGTGGATGGTCATGAATCCGATTTCATACAAGAAGTCTTGGACAAGGAAATAGAACTGACCCTTGAGAGACACAGCCTTGGTCAGGGGCTCTTTGCTGCAATCGGCGATGCAGCTCCGGCTTTTGGCATGATCGGTACCCTGGTCGGGTTGGTAAACATGCTTGGCAACATGAAGGATCCTGCCAGCATAGGTCCTTCGATGGCGGTGGCACTCCTCACAACCCTTTACGGTGCAATAATGGCCAATCTGGTTGCCCTCCCCATAGGAGACAAGCTCAAGAGAAGGAGTCAGGAAGAAGAACTAAACAAAAGACTGGTGGTGGAAGGGGTCCTGGGGCTTCAGAAAGGATTGAATCCCAGAGTTCTCGAAGAGCTGTTAAAAACATTTCTCCCGCCCAAGAAGCGGGGAGAGGGAGAAAAATAACCCGTGGGGAAAAAATGTGACTGCCCGAAAGGTGCACCAATGTGGATGGTCACGTTCGGTGACCTCATGTCTCTTCTGCTCTGTTTCTTTGTCCTGCTTCTTTCATTTTCAACCATGGATCCAGCCATGTTCAAGGAAGTATCCGGATCTTTGAAACAGGCCTTTGGTGTCCAGAGGGAACAGATTGTTTACGATCTGCCAAGGGGTGTAGACATAGTTTCGCGGGAATTCAGCCCTGTATTCAATACAGAGGAAATACTTGAGAAAATCAAGTCTACCATCAAGCTGGAGCTGATAAAGGGTCTAATAGAAATAGAGGCCCTAGAGGACCGGGTGATCCTGCGGCTCAATGACGATGTGACTTTCGAACCGGGCAGTGCTGAACTGAAGAAAACCGGACTGTCTGTCCTTACAAAACTCAGAACGGTGGTATCGGATGTTCCTGGTGAGATAATGGTGGAAGGTCATACCGATGATATCCCGATCAGGAGCCGGTTTTTTTCCTCGAACTGGAAGCTCTCAGCCGACCGTGCGGCAGCAGTCGTGGAATTCTTTCTCCAGAAAAACACCATAGCGCCGCGACGCATGGCAGCAGTAGGTTACGGCCCCAGCAGGCCCAGAGTGGCAAATGACAGCCCTGAACACCGGGCAAAGAACAGACGTGTGGAGTTCATCATACTGCAGCCTCCCCGACCGGAAATGTTCGAGGTAATACCTGTTACGGAAAAAGGTCTTCCGGATCAGGAAATCCTGCCACCAGTACCATTTTAAAAGCCAGGTTTGATTTCCATGATGACAGAGAAAAGAACAGAGCAGGACAGACGATCATACATAAGAATCAAGGACAGGATACTGCTGGGATTTACCAGCATCAGTCAGGGAGATTTCGAAAAAATTATAAGAGGCTATCATGACGGTCTTGATACTCCTTGGGCTGCCTACG
>DTYO01000174.1 GCA_012961845.1 Thermodesulfobacteriaceae bacterium | reverse complement strand
TATTTTCCGATTCACCCAAAAGGTGCTTTCAAAACTGCCGGAATGTTAGGCATTTGAAGCCGCAAGGGGTTCGCAATTTTAGCAGAGCTGCGTGGTTGTCAGGGGATTGAAAGTACCCAAGTACGTCTAGGTCCCCTCCGTAATGCGTATTTGGCAAACTCGCGCACCAAATAATCTGCGATAATTAGCCCGGATTATCGCCGGATTTAAGCAGGTCGGTCTTGGAAAGAGCAGCAGCAGCAGCCTTTATCAGGTCGAACCCAAGACCGGACTTCCGGGCAATGTCCAGCAGGGTGTTTTCTCCATCTGACTGGTTCAGAACCCACAAGATGGCCAGCTGGAACGTGTGGCTGTCATAGTTTCCGCCTATGTTGCCGTAAAGCCCTCTTTTTCCCAGTTTGGGTTCGCACTTGGGGTTTGTATTAAGAAACCTGGAGTTCGATTCCAGCACATCCACTACCTGCAGGTACATGGAAAGCGAAAGGGCAAGGTTTTCCGGGCTCACGAAATCCAGATTGTCTGCTGACGTGTGATATTCCGGAAATTCACCGTGGGGTGTTCTCATGAGACATCCCACAGGGAGATTGAAGCCCGGCGAGCAGTACTGTCGTTCATCGTAGCCGAACGGAAAGAAATCTATGATCCTGAATGGATAGCCGGACTGCTTGAGGACATGGGCGACTACTTGGTCTATTTCCGCGTTGCCCTGTCTGGATTTCTTGTATGTGAATCTGCCGGCATCGCCCAGGCATACGGCAACCAGGCCGTGTCTTATCCTGGATGCTATCGGTTCATTCAAGGCCAGCCATGTGATAGAACCTATCGTTCCGGGGATGAACAGGAATCTGTAGGTATATCTGAGCGGTAGTCCGGTAAGGATTTCAGCCAGTTTTGCCGAGACGACATTGCCGGAAAGGTTGTCGTTGCAGAGGGATGGGTGGCAGATATGAGTGGAAATCAACACCTCCAGATCCGTTTGGCCTTCTACAACATATTCGCCATAGGTCAGATGTCCCTGTTCCAGGCTGGAATCGATGAAAACTTCATAATCGCCTTCAGATAGCTTTTCGAACTGGTTGTGACGGATGCAGAATCCCCAGTTCTCACTGTAGTATGAGGTTCTGTACGGAATCCAGTCAGGGTGATCGGGCAGAGAAAAGAGGTGCTGTTTCAGTTCATCCAGGGAGACGGTGCGGTGGATAGGAGAGCTGTAACTCAGAACATGCAGGTTCGACTCCTTGAAATCCACTATTTTTTCGCCGTCCGGATCTATTAAATATGCATCCCGAATGTTCCACTCCAGCGGGACTTTCCAATCGAATACTTTTGTTCCGGTCTCTACCTCGTGTTTGGTGAGAGGAATACCCTCCTGCAGTATGTCGAGGGTCTTTCTGACCCCATCTCCTGTGATGCTCCTGCATATTGGATAAAGTTTCTCTATCTGCCGGTACATTTCTTCGGACTGGGTATTCAGGTTCAAAGTGCGTATGTTTTTTTGTATTCCGTGCATGGATCGATGTGGTGCGGTGGTTGTTCCCTGGGCACCGAAAGGTCTCAAATATAGGAGAGCGGGTGTCCTGCACGACACCTCGAATAATAAGATAACCGTATTGAGGGGCCTTTCAGTGGTTAACGGAGCAGTTTTTCGGAGAAAGGACCCAGATTCTGATCTTTTTCAGAGATTATGGTGATTTTTTCTGGCCAGGTGATGTTGAAGTCCGGATCGCTCCAGTGTACACCGCGGGCATGTTCAGGTGAAAAGAATTCACTCATCTGGTAAAAGATTTCAGTGTTATCTGCCAGGGTCTGGAAACCGTGTGCAAAGCCTTCGGGTATGAACAGCATATGGTGGTTGTCGGCTGAGAGTTCGACTGAGATCCACTGCTTGTATGTTGCCGATTTGGGCCTGATATCCACTATTACATCAAATATGGCCCCGCGGGTGCATCGGACCAGCTTGGCCTCTGCAAATGGAGCCACCTGGAAATGCATACCCCTCAGAGTGCCTCTCTTGTTGTTGAATGAAATGTTGCACTGAACCAGCCGGGTGTCCAGGCTATGATCGGAAAATTCCTTCTGGCACCATGTCCTGGCGAAAAACCCCCTTTCATCATAGCATTTTTCAGGCGTGATTATATAGGCGCCCTTCAGCACAGTCTCTGAAAAAATCATTCACACACCTCTGTGTCAGGAATAGGTACAACAAATCTGCCGCCCCATTTCCGGATGTGATTCATTTGTTCCATGATCTCCTTTTTCAGGTTCCATGGAAGTATCAATAGATAATCCGGCCGGGTGTCTTTGATCCTGTCAGGAGAATAAATGGGAATATGTGATCCAGGCAGCAGGTGATTCTGTTTATGGGGGCTTCGGTCAACGACGTAGTCCAGGAAATCCTTACGAATTCCACAGTAATTGAGCAAAGTGTTGCCCTTTGCTGCAGCGCCGTAACCTACGATCGATTTTCCTTCCCGTTTGGCGGTGATCAGAAAATCAAGCAGGTTTCGCTTGACGCCTGAAACCTTGCTGTCAAAATTCGTGTACGTCTCCACATGTTCAAAACCCGCTTTGCGTTCGCGATTCCTGAGGTTCACTACCCTGTCCGTAACCGTTTTTTCTTCATCTTCTGTATGCCTTGCAAAGATGCGCAGCGATCCGCCATGTGTCTGCAGTTCTTCTACATCGAACAAGGTCAGTCCATGGTGAGCAAATATCTTCTCTACCGTCATAAATGAAAAGTAAGAGAAGTGTTCGTGGTAGATGGTATCGAACTGATTTTCATCCATGAGCCTCATAAGATGAGGAAATTCCATGGTAATAAGGCCTTTGTCACCAAGGATGGTTTTGAGGCCTGCAACGAAATCATTGAGATCGGGAACGTGGGCCAGAACATTGTTGCCTATGACCAAGTCTCCCTGCTGGCCTGATTCAGCCAGTTCTCTGGCAGTATTGGTGCCGAAAAACTTGATAATTGTATTGATCCCGTGCTCCCTGGCCACCTTGGCCACGTTTACAGCCGGCTCAACGCCGATAACAGGGATGCCCCTTTTTACGAAATACTGGAGCAGGTATCCGTCATTACTGGCTATCTCAATGATGCGGTTGTTCCGGTCGAAGCCGAATCGCTCTATAATGTAATCAGTGTAGTCTCTGGCATGCTTTAACCAGC
>DTYO01000173.1 GCA_012961845.1 Thermodesulfobacteriaceae bacterium | reverse complement strand
CGGGGTCAATAGTACATATTTGACATAAGGGAACCTCTAAAAATTGCCCTTTTGCTCGAACAAAAAATCTAATTTTTAGAGGTTTCTATAACCTGCTGATTTGTAACTGCTTGAAGGGTGTTGCAGATACAAAGCGGAGGGCACGCAGACGTACTTCCCTGTACTTCAAGTGTCCGACAACGCAGTAGATGCGATACCCTGTGAGCAGATACGTTAATAGATCTATGGAGAACAACATGACAACAACGCCTCAACAGGGCTCCCAGACTTTTCAGGACTACATTGGATTTTTGAAAAGGCGGAAGTGGTATATTCTGATTCCCTGGGTGCTAATATGCGGAATCGCTGCCCTGGTGGCCTTCAAGCTACCGGCCATATACCGGTCCAGTGCAACCATCAGGATAGAGGCCCAGCAGGTCCCTGAAGATCTTGTCCGTACCACCGTTACCACTTATGCCGAAGAACGCATCAAGACCATCACCCAGCAGATCCTCAGCCGGTCGGTGCTGGAAGAAATCATCAAAGATTTCGATCTGTACCCGAAATTAAGAGAAGAGGCCCTGCTGGAAGATGTCATAGCCGAGATGAAGGAGGATATCACCATTGAAATGGTGAGCGCCTCTGTTCCCAACCGGCGCCTTGGCAGGGACATAGAAGTTACTGTTGCCTTTACCGTTTCGTTCGAAAATGAAGACCGGAGAAAAGTTGCCCCTGTGGCCAGTCGTCTGGCCTCTCTCTACCTGGAATACAATGCCAGACTGCGGGAAAATCTGGCAGAAAAGACTACGGCGATCCTGGAAAAACAGCTTGAAGAATACAGGATTGCCAACCAGGAACTGGAAAGAAAAATTGCCCGCTTCAAGGAGGAGCACCTGACTGAACTCCCCGAGCTGATGAGACTGAACCTGGAAACTGAACGGAGGATAGCAGACCAGCTGGACAATCTGGACAGAAGAATGCTGACCCTCCAGGAAAGAAAAATGTATCTGGAGGGTCAGCTCCTGACTCTCTCCCCAAGCCCTTTGATGAGAGGAGACCAGGTATGGGAGCCAAGGGACAGGCTTCACCTCTTGCGCAGCCGGGCCATCTCCATGGAAGCGCATCTGTCTCCCAAGCACCCTGATCTCATCAATATCCGCAGGGAGATAGCCGAACTAGAAAAAGAGGTAGAGGCAAAGGACGTAACCCTGACCATTGAGAGACAGATCAAGGAAAAGGAGGTCCAGCTCCAGGGACTCCTGAACAATGCCACCGAGAAGCATCCTGATGTTGTAAGGATCAAAGAAGAGATCGCCAGGCTGAAAACTGAACTTGCAGCAGCCCGGGCAAGGACCGAAAAAGATGCCGCCGGCTACCTATACACCCCCTCCAATCCAGCGTACATAAACATTCAGACTCAGATCAAGACCACCGAACTTGAGCTAGAAGGAATCAAGAAAGAACGGCAGGCCCTGGAAAAGAAGTGGCAGAAGTATGTAGACAGACTTGAGCAGATGCCCAAAGTGGAACAGCAGTACCAGGCGCTCGTTCGAGACTACAATATCGGCAGAAAAAAATATTCTGAAACAGCTGATAAGCTCATGCTAGCAAAGCAGGCCGAAAGCCTTGAGAGAAGTCAGTCAGGCGAAAAATTCATGATCATCGACCCACCTGTCCAGCCCTCCAAACCGGCCAAGCCAAACAGGCCGGCAATAGTTCTTATAGGTTTCATCCTTGGATTCGGGGCAGGTGTGGGACTGGCCGCAGTTCGTGAATTTTCCGACACCACCATAAGAGACATCAAAGATGTGGAGAGAATAACCGGTGAACCGGTCCTGGCCACGGTTCCAGATATCTCTGAACTGGCCGGGAAGTAAGGTGAGACCTATGAGTAAACTTGAAAAGGCCCTGGAAAAAGCCAAACAGACCCGTGACACTGGAACAGATGCCGATACAGTCGTCTCCGGCAGGCCCGCTCCCGCTGGGCCGGTTTGTTTAGATCCTGACTATGTCCATACCAGAATCTGCAAACTGGATGAAGCTTCCATGCAGAAAGAAGGACTCCTTTCTCCCTACTGCCACCCTGTCATAATGGAGCAGTTCAACCTGGTAAAATCCAAGCTGATAGACAGGATGAACCCGGACGGCTACAGGTCACTGCTGGTGGCGAGTCCCAAACAGGATGACGGGAAGACGCTGACCGCTGTCAACCTCGCCATAAGCCTGACAAGGGATAAGACCAGAACGGTCATGCTCATAGACACCGATTTCCGCAGGCCGTCAGTGACGGGCTATTTCGGCATCGAAGACGGCCGCGGGCTCTACGACCATCTGTCCGAAAGTGTACCTCTGTCCGAGCTGCTCATCAATCCGGGCATCCCGCGCCTCACCATTCTGCCGGCCGGCACCATAAAAGATCATCCGGCCGACTTCCTCAGCGGCCCGGCCATGCATTCCTTTGTTACGGAAGTAAAGAAAAGATATACTGATCGCTTCATCATCTTTGACAGCCCGCCCCTTTTGGCCTTTTCCGACGGATTCGAACTCTCAAGTTATGTGGACGGAGTTCTGATGGTGATCCGCAGCCAGAAAACCACTTCGGAAGACCTGAAACACGCCCTGGAAATCCTCAAGGGCCGCAGAATCTTTGGGACGATCCTGAATCGGGTATCCAAAAACGGGCTGCCTATCAAAGACTACAAAAAATATTATAAATGATCCTCATCCTGCCCCTTTATCCCGGATGATTCGGATCTCGAGTCTGCCAAAGATGCAGGGCGGACGGGCCGAACACATACTCTGGCACTTCACGCTCCTGACAATGCGGCAGATTTGCTGAAATCGAGGATCCATTACAGCTTCAAGTGCCGAACACTTTTCCGTTGAATTCGTTGCGCCTTTCTGGTGCACTTTTTGAGTCATGATATTTTATTGAACATACTGATTTTTATGCTAATTAGCAATTATTTAGCGTTTAAAACGAATAATCCGGTTTAATGCCCATAAAAGGACAAAATGTACGAACAACTATTCGGATTCAAGGAAAAACCCTTTACCATCCTGCCCGATCCGGCTTATCTCTACATGAGCCGGATACACCGCTTGGCGCTGGTTCACCTGGAATACGGCCTCATGCACCGCGCGGGCTTCATTGTAATAAGCGGCGACATCGGGACGGG
>DTYO01000172.1 GCA_012961845.1 Thermodesulfobacteriaceae bacterium | reverse complement strand
TGATACCCCTGCAATCCAGCAGCTGGAAAAGAAGGAGTGTGTCGAAAATACCGCCTTCATGCGTTCCACCCATATGCAGCTGCTCAATGACTGGAGAGATCAGGCCCTGAGGGAGGGAAACAGGGAATACGTAAATCATAAGGGCGAAAAGATAACAATAAGCCTCCAGAATACCTGCATGAAGTGCCACTCCAACAAGGAGGCCTTCTGTGACAAGTGTCATACATATGCTGGAGTCAAGCCCTATTGCTGGGATTGCCACATTGCACCAAAAGGGAATAAGTCATGAGCATGGACCGAAGAGAATTTATCAAAATAGCGGGATTGTCCGCCATTTTCGGCCTTGGGGGCAAGGGTACGTATGAATTGCTCAAACCCGGCCAGCTCGAGGCCTCCGAACAGGGGCATGGCCATTCACCCGAACAGGAACAGGGACACGGTACTGCTGAAAAACCTGCTGTTCGATGGGCAATGGCCATAGACGTCAGGAGGTTCAGGGATCAGGACCTGGTAAATAGGTGCCTGGCAGCCTGCAGGGAAGTCCACAATGTCCCGGTTTTTGACAATCCAAAGGACGAAATCAAATGGCTGTGGACGGACAAATATGAGCATGCCTTTCCTGATTCTGCAAATGAATACATGGATGACGAACTCAGGGAAGTGCCGTTCCTGCTGCTCTGCAATCACTGCGACAAGCCTCCTTGTGTAAGGGTATGCCCTACAAAGGCGACGTTCAAGAGACCTGACGGGATAGTGGCCATGGATTACCACCGGTGTATAGGATGCCGTTTCTGTATGGCTGCATGCCCGTACGGCTCCAGAAGTTTCAACTGGCGCGACCCGAGGGACGGGCTGAAAGGCCGCACCCTCAACCCGGAGTTCCCGACCAGGATGCGTGGTGTGGTAGAAAAATGCAATTTCTGTGTGGAAAGGCTGGCACAGGGACTCAAGCCGGCCTGTGTGGAAGTCGGCGACGGGGCCATGATTTTCGGAAATCTGTCAGATCCTGAGTCGGATGTGAGACAGATATTGAGAAAGCGTACGTCGCTGAGACGTAAACCGGAACTCGGCACAAAGCCGTCAGTTTTTTACTTAGTGTGAGGTTGTCATGCTTGAAAAGGCCTTAAAAGGAAGTCCAAGATACTGGGGATGGATCACTTTTCTCCTAGCTGTGATAGGGGTGGGCTTTGCCTGCTATCTGTATCAGCTCAGTTACGGTCTGGGAGTGACCGGAATGGGCAGGGACATCTCCTGGGGTGTCTATATCGCCCAGTTCACCTATTTTGTCGGTGTTGCAGCCTCTGCTGTCATGCTGGTAATACCCAAATACTTGCATCACTATACCAGATATAAAGATCTGGTAGTATTTGGTGAACTGCTGGCCATAGCCGCCGTGGTAATGTGTCTGCTGTTTATCATAGTGGACATAGGACAACCCCAGCGGATGCTGAACGTACTCCTTCACCCGACTCCGAACTCCATACTTTTCTGGGATATGATCGTCCTCAACGGTTACCTCGCAATCAATGCGATAGTTGCATGGAATACTCTTCTGGCTGAAAAGAAGGGGGTCCCTCTGGCAGGATGGGTAAAACCCTTTATCTATCTGTCTATCCCCTGGGCTGTCAGTATCCACACCGTTACGGCATTCCTTTACGCCGGTGTACCCGGAAGGCATCTGTGGCTGACAGCCGTGATGGCTCCGCGGTTCCTGGCATCGGCATTCGCAGCAGGTCCTTCCCTGCTTATCATGCTCCTGATTCTGCTCAGCAGGCTCACCAGATTCCGGCCTGATCCGAAAGCTCTCCAGTCCCTGGCCAAGACCGTCTGTTATGCCATGATAATCAATGTGTTCCTGCTGGGAATGGAATTTTTTACCGCCTTCTACAGCAACATACCCGCCCATATGCACAGCCTTGAGTACCTGTTCTGGGGCCTCCACGGATATAACGCTCTGGTGCCGTTCATGTGGACATCTGTACCGTTTGCAATACTTGGAATCGTCATCGTACTGGTCCCGGGCCTGAGAAAGAATACCGGTCTTCTGGCTCTGGGTTGCGGATCGATCTTCTTCTCCACCTGGATAGACAAGGGAATCGGGCTTGTCATCGGTGGATTCATTCCGAATCCTTTTGAAACCATAACTGAATACCATGCCACATTTCCAGAGATCAGTATTGCGGTTGCAATATGGGCAATTGGTGCTCTCATACTGACAATTCTGTATAGAATTGCCCTGTCGGTACGCGGCATAGTGGCCTGACAGGCATACACGGCTTCTCCGCTTTCTGAACCCGCCCATATGGGCGGGTTTTTCTTTGCATGATTTCTGTAACCACTTGCCCGGATCTGCTATGGTGACTAGCTTATGTCAGATTCAGTGAAATTTATTCGTGACAGTACATCAAACATGGAACCTCATAATTTCAAAATACTCGTAGTGGATGATGAAAAATCGCTGGCAATGCTTCTTAGCCGCATATTGAAGGATGCCGGATACGAAGTGGAATCGGTTTACAGCGGAGAAAGTGCCCTGAAAAGAATCTCTGCTTTTCTGCCGAACCTCGTAATCACCGACCTGAAGATGCCTGGGATGAGTGGGGTAGACCTCCTTAAAAAGGTGAAGCCGGAACGCCCTGAAATAGATTTCATCATCCTTACCGCCTTTGCCACAGTCGAAAGTGCAGTTGAAGCCATGAAGGTCGGCGCTACTGACTATCTCCTGAAGCCCCTGAAGGATCCTGATGAACTGCGTATTGCAGTGGCAAAAGTCCTTGAACGCCAGTCTCTTGTGGCGGCAAACCAGGTATGGAGAGATCAGCTCGCCGATGGCCTGCCTCCGGTGCAGATAATGTTTGCGGGTATGGAAGATGTGTGGACAGAAATCCAGCAGGTAGCCCAGACACACGCTACTGTGCTAATTCAGGGAGAAAGCGGCACAGGCAAGAGTCTGATAGCAAAAGCGATACACCATTTGAGCGGCAGAGAAGGACCATTTGTTGAGTTGAACTGCGGGGCCATTCCTGAGACTCTCATAGAATCAGAACTGTTCGGCCATGAGCGCGGGGCTTTTACCGGTGCGGTCAAAGCCAGACCAGGCAAATTTGAACTGGCCAGGGACGGAACGATTTTCCTGGACGAAATAGGAGAGATGTCCCTTCCGGCCCAGACCAGGTTGCTGAGAGTTCTCCAGGACAGGGTGTTTGAGCGGGTTGGAGGAACCAGTATTATCCACACTAACGCCAGAGTCATAGCAGCCACCAATCAGGATCTCGAGGCCAGGATACAGGAAAAACTTTTCAGAGAAGACCTGTATTACCGGCTGAACGTATTTCCGGTGACACTGCCGCCGCTGAGAAAACGCCTTGGGGCCGTCCCGGTACTGAGCAATTATCTCATGCAGGAAGTAGCAGCCAATACAGGCAAGAAAATTTCAAGGATATCCGACCAATCCCTGGCTGACCTGGAAAACTATGACTGGCCAGGCAACGTACGCGAACTGCACAACATCATAGAAAGAGCAGTAATCCTGTGCAAAGGCCAGGAGCTCACTCTGTCACTGCCTGAAACCACCACTGCCTCCGGGACACCTGAAAACATGGCCAGGAAGCTGCATAGCCTCAAGGACCTGGAACGGAAGGCAATCGAAGAAACGATCCGCGAAACCAAGGGAAACCGACGCAATGCTGCCAAAATACTTGGTATTTCCCTGAGATCTCTCCAATATAAACTCAAACATTACGGACTTACCAAGTAGTTACCGCCGGTTCTCAAATGAGGCCTTCTGTTCCAGATCAGGGCGCAGAAAACAGGCTCGAACCTGTGTCTGATATTTCGGGGTTTTTTTACATTGTGCAGATAAAAAATAGTCCGCAAGCATTGGCACAGACATTGCAAATAACTCTTATCAAATTCTGGAAAAACTCCTCTCAATTCAGTGGCACAAACATTGCAGTAATCTGAGCCGACAAACGAAAAACTCGTATCTCTCCCAACCCTCCTCTCCCCGAAGGCCTTCTGTCACCTCCTTAAGAAGGCCTTCTTTTTTATCGTAAAACTAGCCCAGATGAAGCGCAGCATCCTGAAAACATGCAGTAAATTTCAGAAAATACTCCGGCTATCCGGCCGAACACCACCATCGTATCGTTTTTGCCTGATAGCACTGAAACATTCTTCAATATCTGATTCCGGACGACCCTGGTAAGAATGCGACCTGTCGCATGACAATAAAAATGCAAATTTTGCACTTTACATGCGCATTTTTTGCACTATAACCAAAAACTGCATATCTCATTTCCTTAATCAAGTTCCCGCAAGACCTGACAGTGTACTGCAGACAGCCTGTAACCGGCCTTGGCTACAACAAACAGAATCCTTTCAGAAAGGCACGCAAAGTGCATGGAATTGCTGCACAATCAGATCTGTAAATCATGGAGAATCTTCGGTGACAGTAATTTTCAGCAAAAGCCCTGACAGAATAAACTCCTCCGGTCTCGCTGCCCTGATAGCCCTCCTGACTCTGAGTGCCGCAGTGAGTTTCGCACAGCCTCTTTCTACCGGTTATGATGAAAATACCGAAATTGTAGTCATTGGCAGAGTACACAATGAAGACATGTACTCCTACAGAGGACTGCGGTGCATAGCTCTTCAGTCAGGTTCCAGGCTCTA
>DTYO01000171.1 GCA_012961845.1 Thermodesulfobacteriaceae bacterium | reverse complement strand
TGCACCGCTATCCAGATGGAACCCTCTCCATTTTTCATGGTCCTCGGAAACTTGCCACATACGATTCTCGTGGTGGGTTAATAAACAGTGATGTAAAGGCTGCAGCATATATCCGATGTGCGGCCTTTCCACCTGGAGTCCAGCCAAATCCTGCTTCGGCTGGATTCCAGGTGCCAGATAAAAGCGGACAGTTTATTTGCTACAAAACCGGACAATTCTATTTGTTGACAACAGAAATATGGTTGCGCGCGTGTTGGATGAAGGTTAAAAGGTTCGTGCATTCCGCAGTAACCAGAATTCAGGAGGATCAAGATGGAAAGAACACTGTCTATTATCAAGCCCGATGCAGTTTCCAGGAATCTGATAGGGGAGATAATCAAGCGGTTTGAGCAGGCCGGCATAAGGATAGCCGCCATGAAGATGCTTCATTTGACAAAATCAGAGGCGGAAGGATTCTATGCTGTACACAGGGAGAAACCTTTTTTCGGCAGCCTTACGGACTTCATGTCGTCCGGGCCTGCTGTAGTAATGGTTCTGGAAGGTGAAAATGTGATCCAGAGAAACAGGGAACTGATGGGGGCGACCAACTTCAAAGAGGCCGAGCCAGGCACTATCAGGGCTGATTTTGCTACAGACATCGAAAAGAACTGTGTTCATGGTTCGGATGCTCCCGACACTGCAGCTGTGGAAATAGCATATTTTTTCAGTGAGCTGGAGATCACAGGGTAGCGGGAGTAGTCGGTGCGTGTAATCATTGCAGGAGACTGTTGAGAACGGCTCATGCTGGAAAGACGTCTCATCGCCCTGATCCAGGAAAAGGCGGTCAGGGCCTGTCCTGACACGGCCTTAGAGGCAGGCATCGGAGACGATTGTGCTGTAATAACCCCTTCTCCAGGGCTTCAGCAGGCTGTCACAACCGATACTTTTGTGGAATCCGTACATTTCGATCTGGATTATTTCGAACCTGCCCATCTCGGGGGCAGGCTTGCAGCAGTCAATCTGAGTGACCTGGCGGCGGTTGGTGCAAAACCCCGCTGGGCGTTCTTGAATCTGGCTGTGCCTGCCGGCCTGTCGGATGCCTTCTGGGACGAGTTTGCCGGGGCTCTCGTGTCGCGACTTTCAAATTTTGGCTGCTGTCTTGCCGGAGGAGATACGGTTGCCAGTCCGGATCTTCTGTACCTGACCCTGACACTGGCAGGGGAGATTGTGCCGGGGAGATGGTTGAAAAGGGGAACAGCCCGGCCGGGTGATATCATATACTGTTCCGGGTGGCTGGGAGAAGCCGCTGCCGGTTTGAGGATATTGAAGCATGAAAAATCCAGGGCCGCCGTTTTCCGTGCCGGCAGCAGCCTGAAGAGGGGGAATAGTGCTCTTCCGTGGTCAATAGTGAATCATCTGGTCCGGAGGCACCTTGAACCTGAACCGCGAGTCCGACTGGGCATAGCCCTGGCAGAGTCCGGCCTTGCCACAGCCGGTGTGGATGTTTCAGACGGACTTGCCACTGATCTTGCGCACATATGCAGACAGAGTCGGGTCAGGGCTGAAATCCATGAAGACGCACTTCCTGTGTCAGATCAGATGGCAGCCGCATGCCTGGCACTCAAACTGGATTCCGTAGAGCTGGTCCTTTCAGGGGGGGAGGATTTCGAACTCCTGTGGACCGTGGCGGAAGAAAACGAAAAACGACTCTCTGATCTGGCAGCAGGCATTCTTGGCAGAAAACCATTCAGGATAGGCCGGATACTGCCTGGCGGCGGGGTTTATCTTCTGACTTCCAAGGGGTCGGAAGAGGTCACTTTTCAGGGTTATGAGCATGGGAGATAAGACTGCGGATCGTCTGGTTCAAGAGACCTTGCGTGACATTAACCCGGATTATTCGCATGGAAAACCGTTTGTAAGCTGATGTGCCCCCTCCGCTTTAATTCTTCGGCAAACTCGCAAACCGAATAATCCGGAATGAAACATTCTTTTAACGGACTTTTAGCCTTATGGTGCGCTCAATAGCAAGGATCGAATATCTTGAGATCATGGGCCGGGTGCTCGAACTCAGGTCAGAATGGGAACAGGACTGCCTGATCGGTCTGGAACTTTCTGTTGCAAATCTGTCGGCAACAGGTTCCAATAACGCTTTTGCAACCGCTCTCCGGGGGCTGCTCACAGGGGAGGGGGCGAAGCTGTCTTTTGCCTGCAGTGCCGGAGGGAGCCGGTTCCAGAAGAAGGTCTGGGAGGTTGCGGCGCGCATCGGGGCTGGCGAGACCAGGACCTACGGCGAGGTCGCCAGTGAAATCGGGTGCAGGTCTCCCAGGGCCGTGGGGCAGGCACTAAAGGTAAATCCACTCCCCATTATTATTCCATGTCACAGGGTGGTAGGCCGTTACGGCAGGCTGACAGGTTTTTCCTGTGGATTGGAAATAAAGAGGCTTCTGCTGGAGTTTGAAGGCACATACCGCACATCATGAAAATTGCAGTATTCAGTGACAGCCATGACCATATATGGCATATGAGAAAGGCCGTCCAGCAGGCAAACCGCCTGGGGGCTGAAAAGATTATTCACTGCGGTGATCTCGTTTCTCCCTTCATGCTGGAAGAACTGGATTTTTTTTATGGTGAAGTCCATCTCGTCTTCGGCAACAATACTGGAGACCAGTTTCTGCTGACCAGAAATTGCCTTGTCAAAGGCAGCAAGGTGGATCTGCAGGGATGGATGGGAAGATTGGAGCTGGATTCCGTTTCCCTGCTATGGGTTCACGATCCGCATATCGCTGAATCCATAGCCAGGTCAAATGAATACCAGGTGGTATGCTTCGGGCATACCCATCGCTGGCGCCTGGAACAGGTGGGGCGGACGCTCCTGCTGAACCCGGGCGAACTGCTGGGCAGAAAGGAACCGCCCGGGTGGGGGCTCCTGGATACGGAGAAAAAACGGGTGGAGCATATTCTGCTTGATTCCTGAGAGGTACCGTAGAGGTACCGTCCTGGGCCGGCGGTTATTGGATACTCATGGCAGACAGGCTTATTCGCATAGGAATAGATACAGGCGGGACGTTTACGGATTTTGCCTGTCAATATGCTGACGGAACGTGGCGTCGCTGGAAAATTCCTTCTACTCCTGATGATCCCTCCAGGGCCATCATGGCCGGATTTAGAGAGCTGATACCGGATCTCGCTCCTGAACAACTGGAACTGGTACACGGGACCACTGTGGGCACCAATGCATTTCTGGAGAGAAAAGGGGCCAGAACCGTTCTGATCACCACTAAAGGCTTTGAGGATGTCCTGTGGATAGGGCGCCAGGCAAGGCCTGAGCTATACAACCTTGATGTGCGAAAGCCGCCTGAAATAATTCCAAGGGAAAATGTGCTCGGCCTAGACGAAAGAATGGACAGCCAAGGCCTGTCCGTGAAGAAAATCACCCAGGAAGAGATAGGCAGAGCTGAAAGATTCTGCGAAGAAAGAGATGCCCAAAGTGTAGCGGTATGTTTTCTGCATGCCTATGCCAATCAGGTGCATGAACAGCAGGTGGCAAATGCATTGTCAGGCAGAAGGCATGTTTCTTTCTCGTCCGGGACTCTTCCTGAGTTCAGGGAGTTTGAACGATTTTCAACTACGCTGATCAATGCATACCTGGGGCCGGTTCTGGGGCGCTATATCGACAACCTCTGCAGTTCGCTGCCTGGAGCCGGAATATTTGTTCAGCAGTCAAACGGAGGATGCATCCCTGCTGAAGGGGCTGGGACCCATGCCGTCCACACACTGCTCTCAGGTCCTGCCGGTGGAGTGCAGGCGGCCTGGGATCTGGCCCGGGACCATGGTGTTCAGGGTATCATTACCCTGGACATGGGCGGCACTTCCACCGATGTCTCGCTGTGCAGGGGCGGTCTCAGTTACACCAGGGATTACCAGATCCAGGGGTACCCGGTAGCAGTTCCCATGCTGGACATACATACCGTGGGGGCAGGGGGAGGATCTGTTGCATGGATAGATTCCGGGGGGCTGCTCAGAGTCGGGCCGCAGAGTGCCGGAGCGGATCCAGGTCCGGTGTGTTATGGCAGGGGCGGCAGCCTTACGGTCACGGACGCAAACCTCTTTCTGGGCCGTCTCATTCCAGATTTTTTTCTTGCAGGGCGCATGAAGATCTATCCCGAGAGGATCAGGCCAAAGCTGGAAAAACTGGGACTGAGGCTCGGGCTATCGGCGGAAGAAGCAGCTCTGGGCATTCTGAAGCTGGTCAATACAAACATGACTCAGGCAATCAGGACGGTTTCCCTTGAGAAGGGCCATGATCCCCGCAAGTTTGCCCTGGTGTGTTTTGGCGGAGCAGCCGGTCTTCATGCAGCTGACCTGGCCGGGGAACTGGACGTTCCGAGGATAATCATTCCCTCAATGGCGGGTGTCTTTTCAGCGCAGGGCATGGCTGAGGCCGACCTAGTCATGGACAGATCAATGGCATTCATCTGTAATAATGCTGGAGATAGGCACAGCGAAATCCGGGCAGCGCTCAGTGGACTTACTGAAAAAATGACTGAAGATATGAGGGAGTCGGGGCTGGAACCCGACATGGCCGTACTGGAACCGGCGATTGATGCCCGCTACCAGGGTCAGTCCTATGAATTGACCATCCCGTGGGCAGATGATTGGCCTGCAATATTCGAGGCAGAGCACAGGCGTCTCTACGGATATTCCCTGCCTGAAAATGTCCTTGAAGTCACCGCACTGCGCATCAGGGCGAGAATTTGCAGGAAACTGTCGCTCGGCTGCGGCATGAACGGGGAGGAGTGTATTCCGGATGGCGGTCGCGGTCGGATTCCCGACATGACAACGAAAAAAGGGCATATGCATCTGGCTCAGGAAACAGTGGTGATGTTCGAAGATGGTCCCAGTACTGTGCCTCTGGCATTGAGAAAGGACTTCGCTTACGGTGAAAACAGGAAAGGACCGGTTCTGATTATAGACGACTTTACTACGGTTCTGGTGCCGGTCGGCTGGACAGCTTCTGCAGCCGAAAATGCGCTTGTGATGGAAAGGTCCTGACCCCGAATATTCGGTTCGCGAGTTTGCCGAAAATGTAAAGCGGAGGGGGGCGCGGACGTACTATGGTACTTCAACTACCTGACAATGCAGCAGAATTGGTGAAATCGCGAACCCCTTGCGGCTTCAAATGCTGAACACTTTTTCGTTGAATTCG
>DTYO01000170.1 GCA_012961845.1 Thermodesulfobacteriaceae bacterium | reverse complement strand
GGTTTTCAATGTCCATCGCGGGGTTTCCAAAAATACAGTTTTGTGGCAAGTAGAAAACTTTATCAATGTTCTCGGTGTCATCATCAGGTTTCTGTAACTGCTGATACATGGTTTCATGCCACGAAAATACCATTGGTTAAATGGATTTAATTGCAGGTTTTGGGAGCTAGAGCTACCTTTGAGCCTGCTCAATGCATGCTTGACCCACATACCTGTAAAAAATTGCTGAATTTGGCTAAAAACCACTAAAATAAATGTGTAAAAAATTTCCCTAAATGGAACTTTTTTCTGAAACAGTGGGCAAAAAAGTCAGAAGCGAGTTCGGATTCTGCTCTTGCGGTACAGGGGCCACGCAACGGAAAGAGTTATAATACCTACCCCCCAGAGGAAAAAAATAGACCAGTCGAGGCCTGGTTCCAGCAGGCTGCGCTCCGGCTCGGCCGGATCATATCTCACCTGTACTGCTCTGCCGGTCGGGTATCGTGCAGACAGCTCCCTGATTCTTTTTTCTGATCCGAAACACTTCCATCCGGTATTCAGGCGGTGCCCTTCGTATATCTTGTCCCCTACCTGGTACAGGTAATCGATATTCAGGCACAGCCTGGCAATCCTGATCTTCTGGGAGGTTCGTATCTCGTCCACCCTGAACATTATTATGCGGCCAGGAGCCTCTGGCCATGACAGGGCCCTGAACCCCTCTACAGCCTTGACCACACCTGCAGTGACGGCCCAGAGTCCCAGCATCAGGAAGGCAAGGGTAAAGAACCTCGTTCCGGTCATTCAGCCCCTCCTTTCTCAAAGATCAGACCTTCAGGGAGGTTTTCGCCAAAGGCCTGGTTCTTTTCCCTGCCTGCCACAGGTATTACATTTTTCAGTGACAGCAGGACTTTTTCATCGGCCCCCAGCAGCTGGAGCCATGTCTGCACGTCCTGCCTGGTATCCGATGTCAGGTCTCTGGTCCTGTCTCCTGTGAGTCTCGCAAGGGATATCCCTGTCTCGACAATCTGCCTGGTGTGTTTCCATTCTCTTTTTTTCAGGGAGACCAGCCAGGTATATACCTCGCCGGGAGGCACTACTTTGTCGGCCGGTCCGTACAGAAGTTCCCTGGCGCCCACCCTGGCAAGGGCCCAGAGGGCTCCGGGCCAGAGCTTTGAAGAAATCAGGCCTGAAACGAGTTCCCGGCCCAGTTCCACTTTTCTTGCTATTTCCAGGCGTTCCAAGCTGGCAGCAAAAAGCCAGATTTCCCTTTTTTCTTCCCTGGAGACCTTCAATGGTTTTGCCCTGCCCTTTCTGCGCCTTCCCTTCACGTTTCCAGGCGGTATGAGGGCCTTTGCTGCAGCGGAGTAAAACTGTGTCTGCTGTCCTGTTCCCAGGCCGGCTGCTATTCTGCGCCAGAAAATCCACCACTGCAGCCTTGGTTCCTTGTCCCTGGCATAGGAGAGGCCTTCAAAAAACAGGGGCCACACTGTCTTGATTCGCCATGGATCGGTCATTTCTCCTGCGCCGGGCCTCATGCAGTATCCCGTGAGATTGTACCACCTGGCCTCGTGTCCGGGGGATTTTCTGCGGCCGGCCTTCACTTCGAGCAATATATCTGCCAGAGCCCTGAGAACGGGGAGCGACCAGAGATCCTTATCCATGCCCATGCACTCACTGATGCGGCCTGGGAGTTCAGACGGCGCAACGGGGCTGTCTCCTTCAGCAGGGGCGAAACACCGGCGGATCAGCTCCCCAGCCGATTCAACGGCCCTGACATCATCTCCGGAGAGGCCGGTTTTCTCTTTCTGTGGTCCGGCTGTCCTGGAAACCACTCTTACCCCTTCCACTTGGCTGCTCTGTTCCGTCTGTCCGGTCTTGCTGCCCCGCAGTTGAAACTGGAGCCGCCATTTGTGAGGTGACTCCAGCGATTCGCAGTATATCTCCAGCGTACCAACCGCCGTGACTTTGGCTCCGAGTCTGACGGGTATCCGAATGTTCCGGCCTTTTTTCCCGTAGCGGAGCAGGGTCTGCAGCGGAGGAAGTTTGATCAGATCTCCTGAATCTACCGGTACTATGTCACCGACTCTGTCCCCTTTGCGGGTGGTGGAGCTGAACAGGGAAAACCTGACCGGCCTGTTGGTGAGTACCTTGAACGTTTCCAGGATCTCCACTTCCATGTCTTCTTCCGTCCCTCTTTCCAGGAGACATACGGCTTCAGGCCTACTGCTGCCGGTCGGGCCTGACGAGATGCCTATGAAGTAGGATCTTGCTATACCACCTCCCACACTGAGGCCGAGGCCCTTCCTGACGAGGCCGTAATAGGCGGCGCCCCACGATATGGCCAGATCGAGAGACCGGTTGTCTAGTTCCCTTACTGTCCCGCCTGTCCAGGCAGCCAGTACGTGGTCGAGACGCTGTCTGACCAAATGTGATTTGAGTGATCCGCCGTTATACAGGACCATGGAAGGCATTCTTCCGCCTCCGTGTTTCAGCAGAAAACGGGCGAGATGCCTGGTGACGGCCGGGTCGTTGCAATAGGGGAGCCCCATTTCCCTCAGGCCGGTATTACCTGTTTCCGCGCCTTCAGCTTTTTCAAGTTCTATTTCAGGATAGAAACCGTCCACGATGAGCCTGATTACCCGGTCTCTCTCCAAGTCTGTCACCATGGTGCCGCCTATCATGGACCGTCCCCTGCCTGCAAGTCTGACTGCTGTGCGTTCAGGGCTGTTTTCGTCAAGGAGGATTTCCTTGGCCTTTCTGCACTGGTGAAAGAGTGCCTGCCACTGTGCCTGATCCAGTTTCTGCCCAAGGCTCTGCTCGGCTGCTGCAGCCAGGGCCAGGTCCATGTTGTCTCCTCCCAGAAGCAGATGGCTGCCGACTGCCACCCTTTCCAGCCTGGGGGTATCTGCGGCCTCTTCGCATGCGATCAAAGTGAAATCCGTGGTGCCTCCGCCTACATCGCATACCAGCAGAAGGTCGCCTGGCCTGATATGACTGTTCCATTCATCTTCATGATGGGAAAGCCAGGCATAGAAAGCGGCCAAGGGCTCTTCCAGGAGCGTAACCTCGGGAAGACCTGCTTCTTCTGCGGCACGGACGGTGAGTTCCCTGGCCACTTCGTCAAAGGAAGCAGGCACCGTCAGTATCACCATCTGGTCTTCCAGCGGCTCGTCCATCAGATGTTTCCATGCCTCACGGATGTGCTGGAGATACCGGGCCGATGCGGTAACCGGGGATATCTTGTCTACTTCCGCTCCTGCCCCCCATGGAAGTATGGGGGCTTCCCTGTCCACACCTCCATGACACAGCCAGCTCTTTGCCGAAGAGACCAGCTTGCCGGGGACCAGGCCTCCCTGGTCCCTGGCATAGGTCCCGACTACATATTTCCTGTCGGGTGCCCATGGCAGGGTGCAGGATCCGGCTTGGAGTTCATATTCTCCAGGCATGTAGAGAAACGAGGGAAGGGCCGGCCTCTGCGAGACCCTGCCCGAGCCGACTACCTGGGGGATCTTGAAGGTGAGGATGCTGATGGCGCCGGGTGCTGCGTCGTGCAGATCTACATACCCGACGGCGGAATTGGTGGTTCCCAGATCGATGCCTACGATATATCTGTGTTTCATAACCTTTATATTATAGCTCATGTCCAGCATAAAAAAACCCGTATCTGCTCACAGGGTACCGCATCTGTGGCGCTGTCAGGCAGTTGAAGTACAGAAAAACTGCGTCTGCACATCCTCCGCCTGTACCTTAAGAACCCTGTAAGCAGAAACAGAGCATTGTAAACTGACCAATTGAGAAGTAACTGAACAGTTATCAGACTCTGTCAGACATGAATGAAAAAACGGGTCTTGGCAGGATACTGGTTTTTTCGGCCGGCTTCCTTGGAAAGAACCGGATATTCCAGTATGCGGCCTACCTTTTTTTGTCATTTGGGTTAAATTAAGTTATTTTTATTTCGGATTATTCAGCTCGCAATTTTGGTGAAGACGCAAGGCATCAAGGGCGCAGGCATGCTCAGGTATTCCAACCCCTTGATAACGCGGCAGGTTCAATAAAATTGCGAGCTCCTTGCGGCTTCAACTGTTGAACATTTCCGGCAGTTTCGAAAGTACCCTTTGGATGAATCGGAAGATATGGCTTTAACTGCATAATTTCATGTAATTATTTTAAAAATATTTTGTTCGGCAGTTGAAGTGCATAATCTGGGTTTGTACGATAATAGTTTCATTTTTACGGAGGCAGTGATGGCAGATCCTACTATGAAGGATAAGAAAAGGGCTATAGATATTGCCCTTACACAGATACAGAAACAGTTCGGCAAGGGGGCGGTCATGAGATTGGGAGACCAGGGAGGAGTGGAAGATGTCCCGGTTATTCCTACCGGATCCATAGCGGTGGACATCGCCACCGGTGTCGGAGGGATTCCCAGAGGGAGGATCACCGAAATCTTCGGACCGGAATCCTCAGGCAAGACGACCCTGGCCCTTCACATGATTGCCGAGGCCCAGAAGCAGGGAGGAATTGCGGCATTCGTGGATGCCGAGCACGCGATGGATCCGGTATATGCAAGAAAGTTGGGGGTCAACGTAGACGACCTACTGGTGTCCCAGCCCGATTACGGCGAGCAGGCCCTTGAAATCGTGGACGCTCTCGTCAGGAGCGGCGCCTTGGATGTAATCGTGGTGGATTCGGTGGCGGCCCTGGTGCCCAAGGCGGAGATAGAGGGCGATATGGGAGATCAGCACGTGGGGCTGCAGGCCCGTCTGATGTCCCAGGCCCTGAGAAAGCTGACAGGTAATGCAGCGGTTGGCGATGGGGATGTACCGACCGTCGTTGGTATGCGTCCGCTCAAAAATGGCTTTACC
>DTYO01000169.1 GCA_012961845.1 Thermodesulfobacteriaceae bacterium | reverse complement strand
TTTGAATGGAACAGACCTGTTCTGTGGCCCATGGGCATTCTGCTCGTGATCGCTGTAGTGGCGGTTGTCCCGGCGGTCGTGCAGTACCGCCGGCGCAGCAGACTGTGTGCGTTCAGCGAAGAGCCGGAATCGGGAGGGTAAACTTTCCATGTGGGCGTATATCTGTAGGCGGATCCTTTATGCAGTCCCCATATTGATCGGTGTCAATCTGTTGACCTTCATGCTGTTTTTTCTGGTCAACAGTCCTGATGATATGGCAAGGGCGCAACTGGGAGGAAAATACGTCAAGGATGAGGCCATAGAGGCCTGGAAAGCAAACCACGGATATGACAAGCCGCTTTTTTTCAACAGCGGGGCAGACGGTCTAGACAAGTTGACCCAGACGATTTTTTTCCAGAAATCCCTGCGGCTGTTCCTGTTCGATTTTGGGATTTCTGATGACGGTCGGAGTATAAGCCGGGACATCAAAGACAGGATGTGGCCCAGTCTTGCCATCGCATTGCCCACATTTGTGGTGGGCCTGATGGTCAACATTACCGTTGCCATCCTCATAGTGATGTTCCGCGGAGCGGTGTTTGAGCTGATAGCCGTCATAGGTCTGGTTATGCTTATGTCCATATCCGGGCTGTTCTATATCATCGTGGGCCAGTATGTAATTAGCGTACTGTGTCATCTGGCTCCCATTTCAGGTTTTGGGACCGGACCTGCCGACAGCTGGCGTTTCCTGATACTTCCGGTAATCATCGGTGTGATCAGCGGGATCGGGTCCGGAGCCAGATGGTACCGTACCATTTTCCTGGAAGAGATCCACAAGGACTATGTGCGCACCGCACGGGCAAAGGGCCTTTCGGAGATCAGGGTGTTTTTCCGTCACGTCTTGAAAAATGCCATGCTTCCCATATTGACCGGAGTGGTGGTTGTTATTCCGCTGCTGTTCCTGGGCATTCTCATCATGGAGTCATTCTTTGGGATTCCCGGCCTCGGGAGCTACACAATAGAGGCCATTGAGTCTCAGGATTTCGCCATAGTGAGGGCAATGGTTTTTCTGGGGTCGGTACTCTATATCGCAGGGCTGATCCTTACGGATATCTCCTATACCAGGTTTGATCCAAGGGTGCGTCTGTCATGAAGTTGGTGCTGCTGTGGACAGACTGCCTTTTTTTTCTTCTGCTGGCCGGGATAGCCCTTATGGTTCCATTGTCAGGGAGGAACATCCAGCTCAGGGAACAGTGGGGCCGGGTCTTCGGCTCGAGGGTGGGCGTTGCATCAGCCATGGTCCTCTGTGCCTTCCTTGTAACAGCAGCTCTGGATTCCGTCCATTTCAGGCCGGCACTTGAAAATGCGGGCAGCAATACAGGTGGACAGATCCATTATTCTCCCAGGGTGCTGAGTCTGCTTGACTGCATATTCGGAGAGCTGAACCGGCCTGCTGAAAAGACCTATTCCGTACCTTTTGCCTCTCATGCCTTCTGCAAAGAGAACGTGCTGACTCAGTCCGGGGATGTGGTGCGTGAGTTTCCCAGACTCAGTTATGGGGGCAGACACCTTGAAGACCCTGAAAACGAAAAACTGCGGGACATCATGAGCCGGACCGGAAAGGCCGTGGTACATGCCTTCATGCTGTGGGCGCTGATTGCGGTGTCGTGTGTACAGATGCTTGCCTGGAGACAAAATCGGAGTTTTTCCGGGTCCGTTGTCCGGATATGGAGGCCTGCCCCTGCCGTCTTCCCGTGGAGAACGGTCTTTGCAGTCCTCCTGGTAATATTTCTAGTATCTGGCTGGCTCTATGAAATGAGCCGAGTATACCATGTCCTAGGAACGGACAAGGTGGGCATGGATGTTCTTTTCCAGGCCCTGAAGAGCATAAGAACAGGTGTGCTCATAGGCCTGCTGACCACTCTTGTAATGCTGCCGATTGCCATTTTGTTCGGGGTGTCGGCAGGCTATTTCGGCGGGTGGATAGATGATGTCATACAGTATGTCTATACAACACTTAACTCCATCCCGGGGGTGCTGCTCATCGCCGCGGCCATACTGATACTTCAGGTCTACATGAATAACCATCCCGAGCTGTTCGACACCGAGGCATCAAGATCCGATATGAGACTCCTTTTTCTTTGTATCATACTCGGTGTCACAAGCTGGACGGGTCTGTGCAGGATGCTCAGGGCCGAGACACTGAAACTCCGTTCACTTGAATACGTTGATGCAGCGCGTGCCTTTGCAGTACGGAGCCACGTCATCCTGGCCAGACACATACTGCCGAATGTGCTGCACATAGTGCTGATCAGTGTGGCTCTCGATTTCAGCGGTCTCGTGCTTGCTGAAGCGGTGCTTTCATATGTTGGAGTAGGTGTGGACCCCAGCATGAACAGCTGGGGCAACATGATCAACAGCGCCAGGCTCGAGCTCGCAAGAGAGCCTGTTGTGTGGTGGCCCCTGGCTTCTGCCTTTTTTTTCATGTTCTGCCTTGTGCTTGCGGCAAACCTGTTTGCAGACGCGGTGCGGGATGCCTTTGATCCCCGCACCAGAATGGTGAAATGATGTCGGGGCCGGTACTCAGGGTCGAAGACCTGGATGTCTCCATCAGTGGGGAGAGAATACTCAGGGGTGTGAATCTGGAGATAGAGGCGGGGGAGCTTTTTGCACTGGTGGGGGAATCCGGGAGCGGAAAGTCCATCACTGCCCTTTCCATCATGCGCCTGCTGCCGGAAGAGGCAACGATAGACCGGGGGAAGATACTGCTCTCCGGTCTGGACCTGCTCCGTCTGCCCGAATACAGAATGAGAGACGTGCGCGGCAGCCGGGTGTCCATGATTTTCCAGGAGCCAATGAGCAGTCTGAACCCGGTCATGACTGTGGGCGACCAGATAGCTGAGGTCATACTGCGCCACCAAAAGGCGGGTAACAGGCAGGTAAGGGAAATGGTTGCCGAACTTCTGGACTCGGTTGGCATAGCCGGGCCTTCGGAGCGGCTTTCATGGTATCCGCACCAGCTTTCAGGCGGTCAGAAGCAGAGAGTGATGATTGCCATGGCCCTGGCATGCAGGCCGAAGCTCCTTGTGGCGGATGAACCTACCACTGCCCTGGATGTTACGATTCAAGCCCAGGTACTGTCCCTTCTGAAGGATATTCAGAGGAACAGGCGGCTCGCTGTATTGCTGATTACTCATGACCTGGGGGTGGTGGCAAATATTGCGGACCGGCTGGCTGTGATGCGCAGGGGCCGGATACTGGAAACCGCTCCGGCCCGTACATTTTTCAGGTTTCCCCGACATGAATACAGCCGGGAGCTGATAACCACCGTGCCAGGGCCGGGGACTTACCGGCAGGAAATAAGGTCAAAACAGCCGGTGCTCGAGCTTCACGACCTCAAGGTGCATTTCCCGGTGCGAAAGGGCATTTTCCAGAGGACGGTGTCTACAGTCAGGGCAGTTGACGGTATAGAACTTGAAGTTTTCCGGGGGGAAACAGTGGCGCTGGTGGGAGAGTCGGGGAGCGGTAAGAGTACAGTGGGCCGTGCGGTGCTGCGTCTGCTGGACCCCACAGGGGGAATCATCAAATTCGAAGGCAGAAACATCAATGATGTGCCTGCACGTGCCATGCGTACTCTGAGAAAAGACCTCCAGATAATTTTTCAGGACCCGTATTCTTCCATGAATCCCAGGATGACTGTTGCAGACATCATCAAGGAAGGCATGAACAGCCTGGATATCGAATCGGGTCAGAAAGAGAGAGATGCCAGAGTGGTGGAGCTGATGGAACAGGTGGGGCTTCCTCCGGAACTCAGGCGTCGTTATCCCCATGTCAGAGGATGAGAGGGTGACCCGCGACATCCTCTTAAAGGAAAGAAGTCAGGTGGTCCTTCAGGTAGCCGATGCCAAGAACCTGA
>DTYO01000168.1 GCA_012961845.1 Thermodesulfobacteriaceae bacterium | reverse complement strand
TGGTCTTTCTCCACGTCTCCCATAACGAAGCCGTCTAGAGCGGTCCTCGACATGACGTGATATACGGCGGGCTCTCCCTTCCTGCGTCTGCAGTATCTGTCCGGGCATTGATGGTACGCGTTCAGAAGCTGGTGGTTGCCTTCTTTTTCGGTACAGCCTGGCGGAACACCGGGACCGCACTCTCTGCTACGGGGCTGTTGATACCTGTCGGCAGGAAGAGAGGCCAGCTTGAATAATCCGCCTGTCCCTTAACCTTCTGACTGACGTGCAAAGGATTTATGGAAGGGCAACGGCTGGAACGGAGGACCCCTGGAATGTTTTCTACATGCGGACGGTCACCTCCCGGTCTGAACAACCATCAGGGTCAGCTTAGAAAACATGGAAGGAATTTCCCGTTTCAGCCGCCTTCATCCATAGAATAAGTATAGGAAAAGTCATGTTTTATGAATTTGGCAAGCAGAACCTGATAGAACGGGGGCAGCAATCAGGGAACCTGTGTCCGACACCTGAAGCTGCAATGTGTTCGCAGTTTCACCAGATCTGCTGTATTGTCAGGTGGGTGAAGTGTCAAAGTACGTCTGTGCCCCTCCACCCTGCATCTTTGGCAGACTCGCGAACCGAATTATCCGGGTTCATATCCCGGCTCCCTGATATTACTAGCGCGCCCGGCAGGGTTCGAACCTGCGGCCTACGGATTCGAAGTCCGGCGCTCTATCCAGCTGAGCTACGGGCGCACGGTACAGTCCGGATTATACAACACCATCCAGGAAAGCCAAACTTTTCAGGAGTCCGCCGGTTCGGTTTACTGCCATGTTTCCGGATGTGACAACCGCACCTGTTTTTTTCACGGTTGCCATGGGTTTCCATCGTCTATATAGTCCGGCCATCCCCTCCGGCAGAACACGGCCCCTTTTCTCAGTCCGATCCAGGAGAAAGGATATGCGCGACTGGAATGTTGTAATAAGTGTAAAAAATAGAGGATTCAGACCTGTCCTTGAGATAATGGAGGAACTGGGAACCATTGAAAAAACAGATTTCTTCAATATTCTCGTCATGAAAGTAGCAGACACCCATCGCTTCATGGAGACCGTCAGGGAATGGATAACTGATGACCCGCATCTGCTCAACCTGACGGGCAGGATCATCCCGGTCACAGAAACCTTCAATTTTCAGTCACCTGAAGAGTTTCGAGAAAAGGTATACGGAGCAGCTGAAAATTTTGCCGGCACTCTGGCCGGGAAACGCTTTCACGTCCGGATACACAGACGAGGATTCAAGGGGAAGATATCCAGTCAGAAGGAAGAAATATTCCTGGATGAAATGCTAATTGAAAAAACGAGGCAACAGGGCAGAGAGGCTGAAATATCTTTTGAAGATCCGGATGCCATAGTGGATGTCGAGACCGTGGGAGGGCGGGGAGGTACGTCCCTTTGGACCCGTGAAGACATGAAGCGATATCCATTCCTGCATCTGGACTAAACCCTTCTATTTCAGGAGGCAGCAGACCGGAACCTGTTTGCTTCCGGCACCGCAGGCGCATTCTCATCATCTGCCAGAGGGAAACGCCGGGCCTGAAATCCTGAGGATTTCCTCAATGACCCGCCGGTCGGCCTTGACAGGCAACTCGGGAGGCTGCGGAACGGTGAGGCGGTGAGTCAGGTAAAAAGGGGTCTGCTTCAGGCACATATTGTACGAGAGAACCATGAGCCTTTCTAGGTTGACGGCATCCTGCAGGTTGTATGCAAGCAGGGTTTCAAGGACCGTGCGGTTGCGGGTCCTCCGGTAGACATCCCAGAGGGCCACTGCCAAAAAACCATCTATTTCATGTACTTCCTCTCTCCGGATCCCCAGCCTGCGTTCGCAGGCCTTGAGCCCGCCTCCGTAACCCAGCCCCTTGAGTACATACCTAAGATCAATGTGTGCGTGATCGAGTCTGATGCCGAAATATCTTTCAATAAACGGCACATCAAAACACTTGCCGTTGTAAGTCACTATTACCGAATAATTGCCGATCACCCCAGGGAAATCTTCGAGATTCTCTCCCTGAACAAAATAACGCGTGTTTTCCCCGTCATAGAGCGCAATAGTAGTGATAGAGTCATCCCGGTTCTCCAGGCCGGTAGTCTCTATGTCCAGGAAAACGGTCGCATGCCTGAACTCGGGGAACAGTCTCCAGTGCTGTCCGTCGGGAAGCAGGCCTGAAAAATATCCCGGGTAAGAACCGATATGTTCAAGGGATTCTTCCAGATAAGCCTGTACTGATCCTGCCTTTGCCGGGGGCAGAGGAACGGAACGGTTGTTTCGGAAATCGTCCCACGAGCATATTCCTGCTTCCCACAGCCGTCTTTCCGTAACAGGGCCGACACCCGGTATATGGGAAAAAGTATTTTTAAGCATCTGATCTTTGCGGTCTGACTGAATGGCTGCACTGCGGATCAGCGCCGCCATTCCACCAGGATTATTCGGTTCGCGAGTTTGCCGAAGATGCAGGACGGAGGGCGCAGACATACTTTGGTACTTCACCCCCCTAGTATGGGTTTAATTTCGCCGCCTCTGCAAGGCCGCAATCGGCAGGCCATTATAACTACTCAGCACTCGAAAACAAAGCCCAGCAATCATTATTGCGTCATATAGCCTCAGGGAATCTTTGTTTCCGATCTTGCTCATATCGGAATCTTTCGTTACTTTCTATCAGGAAATGAATATTTTTCATTCAAGACCGGAAACAAAAAAACCAGCCCGGACATTATATTCGATATCTGAAGCATTATTTCACCGCATGACGCAAGGATCAGGAAAAAACCTTGCAGACGGACCGCCTGCTGCTGTTCATGGAGTCCTTTCCAGATGCGGCATCCAACCGAAAGCAGAGCTGATACATGACAGTCCATGACATATCCACAATGAAATCCGGATCCATAGAACAAAAAATCTCCCGGGCGCGGAATCTGTGGGCAAACCATGGTGAGCGCCTGTCAGTCCTGCCGGAAGTCTCCCTGCTGCTGAACAGATACAGGGAAGAGCTGTCGGAAAGCCGCAGACTCATGGATGAACTGGGGCTGGTCGCCCTGTGCAGCACATGTTCCTCAGAAGTGGACATCGGAGGCTGTTGCGGCTCAGGAATAGAAGACTGGTACGATGAGATCCTGCTCCTCCTGAACCTGATGCTGGATGTCGACATACCTGAGAGGCGTTTTGACCGCAGGGTATGCCTGTTTCTCGGCCCTGAAGGCTGCAGGATCTGGGCCAGGTACCACTTCTGTGTCAATTACCTGTGTCCAGGGATCATAGCCAGCCTCGAACCGCGTGATCTCGCGCTCCTCCGAGCCCAGTCTGGAAAGGAGCTCTTTTTGTGCTGGGAGCTCGAAAACCGCCTGAAGCAGGAACTTGTATGAAGGCCCATAACAATTACGGAACTCTAGGACTTCCCGGCAGGTCATCCAGGAAGCCCGGCACTGTGAACCGTGCCGACTCACTGTTCACAATCATCCATGGATAACCCCCGACGCAAACCCGCAGTCATCGTCTCTCCCACGGGCCTGGAAATGAAGCCGCTGATGCCCGCCATCACCAGACAGGATTTCCCATGCTTGGTCTGTGGACTCGGGGCGGCCTCCACGGCTCTGCATCTTACCCGTTTCATGGAACAAGCCGGGCCTCATATGGTCATCCTGGCGGGCACAGCAGGCTGCTATCGCCGGTCCGGCGCGGAGCCGGGCGACGTCTGCATCGCCACTTCAGAGACATTCGGAGACCTAGGCCGGTGCGGTCCCGGCGGCTACGAACCCATACACATGGATGGACAAGACATATCCCTTGAGTTCGAGCTGGAATCCGTATGGCGTAAAATAATTCCGGAGGCCTTTCTTGAAAGGCATGGCATGCTCAGCGGGCCCATGGTCAGCCTGTCGTGCATTACTGGTTCGGAAGACCAGGCCGAAGTCCTGTATGAACGTCACCGGGCCGTGGCAGAGAACATGGAAGGAGCAGCGGCGGCACAGGTATGTGCCTTTTACGGAGTTCCGCTGCTGGAGTTCCGGGCTATCAGCAACTATGCTGGAGATCTCTGCAAGAGGAACTGGGAACTGGACAGAGCACTGGATTCGCTTGCCGAAATTCTAACCGAGCTGCTTGAATCCCAGGCAATAAAGCAACAGTGGCAATATCAAGACAATGAAACGATCTGACAATAATTTGACTCTCGGGCTTTCTTCTTGTCCTAACGATACCTTTATTTTTTTTGGACTCCTCCACGGCAGAGTTGACCTGCCATGTTCTTTTTCGTACTGCATGGCAGACGTTGAAGACCTCAACCGGAAGATCCTTGAAGAATCTCTGGATTGCAGCAAGGTATCGCATCACCTTTACGGACAGGTAACTGACAAATATATCATGCTTCGTGCCGGGCATGCGCTGGGAAGAGGATGCGGACCGCTCCTCCTAGCCAGGAAACCGGCTGGAATAATGGACAACACCAAATCCTCCATTGCCGTTCCCGGCCGCCACACCACTGCGGCATTACTTTTGCATCTATTCTTTCCTGATCATAAGAATCTGGTAGAAATGAATTTTTCCAAAATTCCAGAGGCTATAGCTCGAGGCGATGTAGATGGAGGAGTGATAATTCATGAAAGCAGATTTACGTACCAGGCACTAGACCTGGTCTGTATCCAGGACCTGGGGCAGTGGTGGGAATCAGAGACCGGCCTTCCCATACCCCTTGGCGGGATAGCGGCCAGACGGTCGCTGGGTACGAATATGCTCCGGAAAATTGACAGCGCAATCAGGGCCAGCATCGAATATGCCTACGAAAATCCGGATGATACCATCAGGTTTGTAAAAAGGCATGCCCAGGAGATGTCGTGCAGTATCATGCACAAACATATCGCCCTGTATGTCAATCAGTTCACCCTGGATATAGGTCGGGAAGGAGAAAAGGCACTGGAATATCTGCTGGAACTCGGCCGTCAAAAGGGCGTCTTCCCTGGCAAGAAGAAAAAAGGCCTTCCTGTTGTGCTTCCTGCATCAGTATAGATCAGGATCTGTAGGCACATATATTCATTGCATAATGTGCCTGGGCCGATAAAAATATATGCTGTTTCAGCCAGTCAACAGATACAGAGAGAATACGTGCATAAAGCGACCAGACAACCAGAACATTTCAAGTCTGTTTCCATAGGCATGACTGCCATACTTGCCTGCCTCCTCATTGCCGGATCAGCAGGCAGTGCCTCCGCCTATCGTCCGGCAAGCGGTCTGATCATTACCGCACCTGATTCGTCGGGAGTGATAATTCTGTCAGGCTACCGGATTCCTTACAAAAAACTCGAGGACTGCGATCCGCCATTTGTACACTATTTTACAGACCATACCGGCAGGAACTGGAGATATACCCTGGATGATGAGGATCTCTTTTTAGGGCATTTTTTCATCCATGCCGAAAAAACACTGGCCAGGAACGACAAACCGGCCCCGGGGTACGACCTCCTGAACCAGTATAATCCGCCGGAAAACCGCCATCCGGCCTTTTACATAATCGCCTATCTTGAACACCGCATGGCAGGCCCGAATCCGGATATGCAGGAAATTCTCAGAGATGCAAAACTTTTTGCAGATAAAGATATTTTCCTGACCCATACCCCATATCTGCAGTTCATCGTAAGGCTCAGCCTGGAGAATAATCAGGGAATCCAGCACAAGAAACTGCTCGATGCCGTAAACAACAATCTCCACGATTCCTGCTCAAAATCCAGGCTGCTCATACTGAGCTACAGATCACTAGGAAGAGCATATATCGAAAGAGAACTGGACGAATTGTTCGCCTCCGCTTCCTGCCTGGTCCAGGACAGGAACAGAGACGTCCTGAACGGCCTGATGCCTCTTCTTGTAAAGCGCTATGTAAATCTGCTGGACACATCCCTGGACGATGCCGAATTTTTCAGGAAATCACTGTTCAGCCTCTTCAGGAAATTCAGTGCCGAAAAGGCTGCAGTGGCTCAGAGAGACTTTGACGGTCAAACCTGGAATCTCAGGGAACTAGCGGTCATAAACAACCTTATCAAGACCGGGAAATATACACTGGCAAGACAGAGACTGGCCCGACTGATCATAGATGTCGCCAGTTCAGATGAAGATATAAAGAAAACTACTCTGGGAGCATACTGGACCCTGGTAAGACATTACTATGACACCGGAGATTTAAAGAATGCCCAGGGCTGCATCAACCATATCTTCTCGAATTCGGAGCACACCGCCCTGAACACCGGTAATTTCAAGATGATATTTGCAAAAAGCCTCAAATCCGGAGATCTCGCCACGTCATACCAGCTGTATGAACTTGGGAGACAATTGATGACCGACCAGTGCAGCCTGTCCGATCTGTACATCGAACTGGTCGACCTCTCCATCAGAAAAGGGGTGGAGGACCATGGCTGTGATTCCCCGCTGCTAGACAAGGCCGAGATGATCATGCCGGCGGTACACTGCCTGAAACCTGGAAAGGCCGAGAAAAAAATAGGGGAGTGGTCAGCAAGACTAAAACAACACTCCTGTAAAAAAAGACTTTCAAACCTGGAAAAAATGTCTAATATCAGGGACGATAATTAGGCAGAACCTTTCAGAGGCTGTCTGCAGACAGCATTCTGAGTTTAATCGAATCAGCTAAATTTTCCGGAGGAATTCTTATATGTCAGCTGGACCCACGGCAAGCATCTGGACCATGATATTTGGGGCAGGCCCCATGGTCAAATTCGTGCTTGCCACCCTTGTTATTCTATCTTTGATGTGTTGGACTGTAATATTGGCAAAAATTCGCCGTTTTCGCAGGGCAAGGGCCGAAAATGAGGAATTTGAATCCTTTTTTTGGAGCAGCAGCAGGCTATCTGAGATTTACCGGCATGCCCAGAACATGCCTGACTCACCCAAGGCCGCTGTCTTCATTGCAGGTCATGAAGAGCTCCAGCGGCTTCACAAGAGCACCAAGGCCCAGAAAAATACCGAGACAGGTATGAGGGTATGGCTCGAAACAATGGAGAGGAGCCTTCAAAAAGGTATCAAGGATGAAACAGCCGATCTGGAAAAGACGATTCCCTTTCTCGCCACCACCGGCAACTCTGCGCCGTTTATCGGGCTGTTCGGCACGGTATGGGGTATAATGGGCAGTTTTAACAGCATAGGCCTGAAAGGATCGGCCAGTCTAGCCACTGTAGCCCCTGGGATTTCAGAGGCCCTGGTGGCCACCGCGGCAGGGCTGGCTGCAGCCATACCGGCTGTAATCGCCTACAATAGCTTCATGAGTTCTATGGAAAAAATGGAAACGGAACTCAACGGTTTTGCAGGAGATCTGCTCAACACGGTAGAAAGACAACTCCTTTACTCAAGAGAATCCGGCACAGGCACCCGGCGCACGAAAAGGGAAGAGGAGCAGTAAATCAGACATGGCCATGGGACAGCAAAAGCGGAACCGGCGCTACATGTCGGAAATCAACGTCACTCCCCTGGTTGACGTCATACTAGTGCTTCTGATCATCTTCATGGTAACCGCCCCCATGATGACCAAAGGGCTGGATGTCAAGCTTCCCGAGACCACGGCCAAGTCTCTGCCGCAGAAAAAAAAGCCCGTCATCGTTACTGTGGACAAAAAAGGTAAAATTTTCCTGAATAAGATCCCAGTGGATGAAAAGCTGCTGAAGATCCGCCTTTCGGAAATCAGAGAAAAAAGCGAAAAGGGACAGCAGGTCCTGCTCAGGGCGGACAGAACCGTTCCATACGGGACAGTAGCCGCCGTCATGGCCGCTGTCAGGGAAGCGGGCATTACAGATCTCGGCCTGGTGACTCAACCCATTCAGGAACATAACAGAGATATTCCCACTGATAAGAACGGGAAAAAACGTCCTGCGTCCGCACGGGGCTCCTGAATCAGAAATTGATTTTTCCCAGTATCACGTTGAAAGGCAGTAAAGGAAAGACATGTTGACGGCCAACGAGGGATGGAAGTCTGCATTCATGGGGGCGCTGCTGATTCATCTCGGAGTAGCCGTCTTTTCATTATTCGCTCCACAGATATGGCAGCGTCCCAGGCAGATAACACCTGTCTACACGGTCAAGCTTTTTGAATCAGTGGAAAGAACCGAGTCGCCGCCCGGCATGCGGAAAAAAACTGCCCCGCCTGCTTCCAGGAAGAAGGAACCCAGGCACAAGGCAGCCAAGAAACAGAAAGTCACTCCTTCGCCTCCCAAAAAGAAGACAATCTCCAAACCCCAAAAGGCATTATCTCTCAACCCTGAAAAAAAACAGAAGAAAAAGAAAACAAAGAAAGAAAAAAAACGGAAACAGGATACTGACAAGTTATTGAAACAGCGCATTACAAAGATTCAGAAACGTGTCAAAGAGAGAAAAAACGAGGCGATTCTCGCCGAACGGTTGAGCGCATTGAAGCAGAAAGTCCGGTCGAAACAGAAAGAAGTTGGCGGGCAGGCCCGGTCAGCGCGGCCCGGTGCGGGTCGAGAGGCATCAGACGAAGTCCTCAGGCTTTATATCGGCAGATTGATGAATGCGGTACGCGAGCACTGGAGCTTCCCTGAGCACCTTTACGAAGGCGAAAGCCTCAAAGCTGTGGTGGTAATCAGAATTGCCGACGATGGAAGGCTCATCAAGGCCTGGTTTGAACAAAAATCAGGCAAAACTAGTTTTGATCAGTCTACAATGAGGGCAGTGAAGACGAGCAACATACCTTCTCTGCCCATGGCTCTGCGCCCGGGCCCCCTGGAAATAGGACTGATTTTCACACCAGGGGAGATCGGCACCTGAGGCCTGTGTCGGCATTGTTACCTCCAGCCCCTGATTATTCCGTATTCCAAGAAAATATTGGGCCTTTAAGATCTTTACGAAGAAGAAAAGGATGATATTTTAATAGGTAAATATCATAATGATCGCCCCCGGACTGCATACGGTTTCGGAGACATAGGCATGACCGAATACAAGGCTTTCACAAAAACATTTTTTCTCTGGATCTTCAGTCTTTTCCTGTTGACTGCAGTGCCGGAAGCTGCTCATTCGAGGATCTACGTAGATATCACGTCTCCTTATTTTCAGAAGATTCCCATAGCCGTTCCATATGCCAAAACATCTCCTGGGACCTTCGAAAATGATCTGCTCGGGAGAAAGATTTCAGATATTCTGTCCAATGATTTGAAGTTTCATGGTTTTTTCTCAGTACTCGAACCAGAGAGATACGGCGGTAGGGCAGATGCCGACTGGTCGAAATTCCGCATGAATTACGTGGTAAGGGGGACCCTCTGGAGGAGCGGAAAATCAGTGATAGCCGAGCTCAAACTAATAGACCTGGCAAACGGATCGGTCATTGAAGGCAGGCGCTACAAAGGCGATATCAAGGCGCTGAGGGCCATGGCCCATCGCTTCTCCAATCTGATAGTCGAGGCCATCACCGGTGAAAGCGGTGTTAGCCTTTCCAAACTCACGTTTGTGGCCCAGAAAAACAGGATCAGAGAGGTTTATTCCTCGGATTTTGACGGATTCAATGTAAAAAGGGAAACTTTCGACATGGGCATTACGCTTTCTCCCAGGTATTCACCGGATGGGAGGTATGTCGTATACACATCTTTCCGGACAGGAAAGCCGTGTCTATATATAAAGGACATCAAAACAGGCGAAATTCACAGGCTGACCGCCTTCTCAGGACTGAATATAGCTCCTGCATGGCACCCCGACAGCAAACGTCTGGCAGTCACTCTCAGCAAAGACGGCAATCCCGATATCTATGTGGTAGACTTGAACGGCAAAATCCAGGCCAAGTTAACCAATGGACCCGGAATAAATGTCTCTCCGACCTGGTCACCTAACGGAAAACGTCTGGCCTTTGTTTCAGATCGCACCGGTTCACCTCAGATATATGTCATGGATCTCCAGGACGGATCCGTCAGACGCATCACTTACCGCGGTTCCTACAATACTGATCCCCAGTGGTCTCCCAGGGGAGACAGGATTGCATACTCCGGCCGAATCGATGGACAGTTCCAGGTATTTACCGTAGCGCCCGAAGGCGGTGATCCTGTTCAATTGACTTTCAAGGGAAGTAACGAAAATCCATCCTGGTCTCCGGATGGACGGCAGATCATGTACAGTTCCACCAGGCTCGGCAGATACAAAGCCCTCTTCGTAATGTTTGCTAACGGAACCGGCCAGAGGATGCTGCTGCATTTTGCTAAAGGAGTAACCACACCCCACTGGGGACCAAACAGATTCTGAAAAAATGCAGAACATCTGCCTCGTCCGGTGAGCAGATACCATCTGCCCTGTTTTCTCTTGCTGTAAAGATCTTAAGGAGGAGATTATGACATCATCTGAGACCCTGGGAAACAAACGGATCCAAAAGACCTTTCTTGCCGTAGCCTTCAGAACAGTTCGGATTATCCCTGTATTCGCCCTGCCCGCACTCCTGGTCTGCTGTGCCCCGGCAGACCAGGTCAACATGATGGAAAGAAAAATCAACAGTCTTTCCGTGGAAAACAGATCCCTCGTGAACCAGCTCAATGCTCTGAAACTTGACATTGCAACACTCAAGAAGGAGACTCGAGAAGAAGGAAAACAGTCGATCTCTTCTATCAGGAGCAGGCAGGCTGAACTTGCCAGCCGCATGGACGAGATACAGGCAGAGCTTTTGCGTCTGAACGGCCTCATAGAACAGATAAATTATGAAAGAGGACGAGAAAAAGAGACTGCACTTCATTCCAGCCAGGCGATTCAGTCGGAAATAAAGAAACTCAGGGAAGAAGTAAGACTGCTCCAGGCATCGACCAAGGTTTCCAGGAAGGTTGAACAGGCCAGGAAAAAGGCGGCCTCAGGAAAACTTGATCTGTATCAGCAGGCCCTTGACCTCATCAAGGCACGGAAATATAAACAGGCCAAGAAGGTCCTCCGGGCATATATTGACCGCCATCCCAGCGGAGACAGGCTGCCTAATGCATACTTCTGGCTGGGTGAGTGCGAATACAACCTGAAACATTATGAAGAGGCAATCCTGGAATATCTGAAAGTCATCGACAAATTCCCCAAAAGCAACAAGGTGCCTGATGCCATGCTGAAACAGGGACTTGCTTTCATAAAACTGGGGGACAATGTCAGCGCTGAAATCATACTTCAGAAAATCGTTGACAAATATCCAAAATCCTTTCAGGCCAGGGTAGCCAAAAAACAGCTGGAAAGGCTCAGATAGCGTTTTTCTGCAGACAGTCATTCAGCAGATCTCTGTGCCGTGTGAAAAAACGGTATCCGTATAGTGGTTGAAATACCGTGGTAAAGTACCTGAAGCTGGCTGCCGCTGTAGCATTCTTCATGGTTGGATTAGCCCTGCTTGCAGTGCCTCCTCCATCATCAGGCACGCCGCCGGTTATCCGGGACAGGCAGACAGCCGTTCTGATCGGTGCTCTGTGGGATCTGTCGGGCAATAGCCGTTCCCAGGGTGAGGCTGCCTTGGAATCCGTCAGGCGGGCCGTAAAGATCGTCAATGCCCAAGGAGGTGTCAGGAGAAGAAGGCTGCAGATAGTGCCTGCCGACACCGGTGGCAGCCTTGCAACGCTCCTTCTCAAGGCCAGGGAACTGGTTGAAAACCCTGCCGTACTAGCCCTTATCGGGCCAGTCAATGAAGAACTCAGCCATGCACTCAGGGAATATGCAGAAAGTAACAGAATCCCGCTGATACTGATTTCAGGGCACGAACCGCTTCTGCCGTTCAGGAGAGGAGCGGCCACCCGCTGGACATTCAGCGTTGCACCGGGGCTTGCCCCTTCAATAAAGGTATTCTACAGGGAATTCCAGAGGCTCAAGCTCAACCCGATAGGTCCTCTGGTTGCAGACAACCGGTATGGAAAACGGGCCTCACTGTGGCTTGCAGGGTATGGCCCGGAATACCATCTGAATATTCTTCCAGCCCGGAAATTCAAAACGGACAATACAGACACCCGTGTCGGTGTTCATGATCTGGTCAGAGAGGGGGCAAATGCCCTTGTCGCTTGGGGGCCCAGAAAATCCGGAGTCGGTCTGGCATGGTCTATCAGGGACACGGGACTCGTACTGGCAGTACCAGCCGGAATGATTTCAGCAGACCTGCTCAAGGCAGCAGCCCATTCGGTCAGACTGTGGACAGCAGCCCCCCCGATCATGGCCGCTGAAGCCGTCCCGTCGGCCCATCCATGCGCTTTCAGCGTATCCAGATTCCGGTTGCTGCACAGAGACATGGCCGGTAAGTATTCTCCGGAAGAGCTCATGGCCGCCGGTGCGTCATGGGATGCCCTGCACCTGCTTGCCAGAGGCTTGTCTGCCTCGGCAGACTTTTCAAGAGCCGGTCTAATGCGGGCCATAGAGGATGCTGACGCCTACTATTCAGGCGTCATGGGCCAGTTCAGGCCCAGCAGCAGGGATCATTCGGGCCTCAATCCAAGCTCCCTGCT
>DTYO01000167.1 GCA_012961845.1 Thermodesulfobacteriaceae bacterium | reverse complement strand
CGCCTGAATGCCCTGTAAAGATCCGGTCTGACCTGGATTACGAGTTCCTCTATATCGGAATATTCTTCAGCGTCCTTTCTCCGGATCTGCCTCACCTCGTCTTCGGACATAACCGTCATTCTCCATACTGGCTCCTGAGGCCAGAAAACGGCTTTTCAGCCCCATCACCAAAAAAATTGTTTGATTAACATACAATCTGGAATATATAACCGGTATTCTGCAGGTCACCCAAGGTTAATGACCAGCGCAAAATTACTGTAGACAGTATGTTATGCTGGCGTCTGTCCAGAAATGAGGTTTTTCGCTTGTGGTCAGGTCGTATAAAAAATAAGCGCATACATTCATTTGATATATTGAGCATTATTTTACCTTACCATGCTGAGATCACACAAAAAGGCCGTCTCCGGACAGGCACTGTGCCAATCTTATAACAAAAATCCGCAGTGATTGGAACAGATCGTAGGACCATGGTATCACTACTCCATGTCAGAACATAAGTCATCCTCCAGGGCGGTATTTATCGACAGGGATGGAACAATAAACGAAGAGGTCCACTATCTGAGCAGCCTGGAAGATCTGTCATTCATCCAGGGAGCTAAGCAGGGGATAAAACTCCTCAACAGCAGCGGTTACAGGGTGATTGTAATAACCAACCAGTCAGGAGTAGCTAGAGGTCTTTTCCCGGAGTCCTTCATCGACGAGGTCCATGACGAAATAAGGAAGAGACTGGCATCACAGGGAGCCCGTGTAGATGCCCTGTACTACTGCCCGCACCATCCGTCTGAAGGATCCGGACCGTACAGAAGGGAATGCAGATGTCGCAAACCTCTCCCCGGCATGATCGAGCAGGCCGTTCTAGACTTCCATATTGACATAGAAGAATCGTTTCTCATAGGCGACGGTCTTGTGGATCTCAGGCTTGCACTTAATACCGGCCTGCGACCTGTTCTGGTCAGGACCGGCCACGGAACAGACACATTTGCACGGCTCAGTCCGGAAGAAAAGGCCGGACTGGCATATGACGCATATGATCTACTGGATGCCTGCAGGTGGATATGCAGCCATGCAGAAATCACCAGGTTATAACGGACACATGCCGGTCACCCTGATCTGATTACATGACTTTTAACGATTCCAGCAGATACAATAGAGACCGGCAATCCGTGACCCGCCGGATTCTCGGCTACATGCTGCCTTACAAGTGGCGCATTGCCCTGTCCATGCTGGCCTCTCTCGGTGTTTCAGGCACGGATATAGCCATTGCCAAACTTGTCCAGCCCTTTGTGGACAAGCTGGTGGTAGCCGGCGACATGAATACGGCCAAGATAGTCCCGATAGTCATAATAAGCCTTGCAGCGGTCAAGGGATTTTCAAGGTATTTTCAGGAATACTTCATCAGGACCGGTGGCCAGCTTGTGGTCCAGAATATTCGAGACGAGCTCTTCCACCACTCGGTCATACTGTCCATTGGTTTCTTTTCAAAGACTTCCTCCGGTACGCTGATGTCGCGCATACTCAACGATGTGGCGGTACTCCAGAATGCTTTGGCAGTAATACTGGTAGGCGGCCTCCGAGAAAGCCTTACTCTTGTAGGGCTGACTGCAGTGGCATTTTATGCGGACTGGAAGATGGCCCTCATGGCCTTCGTGGTACTTCCCCTGGCCGGAGGACCAGCCATCTGGATCGGAAACAAGATCAAGCAGTACTCACGCAGAGGCCAGCATGCCATGGGCATCCTGACCACGATCCTCGAGCAGACCTTCTCAGGCATAAAGGTAATAAAAGCATTCGGCGGCGAACACAGGGAATCTGAAAAGTTCAGGCAGGAAAACCTTTCCTATTACCGATTTTTCCGAAAAATGGTCAAATATGACTCCATAACTTCGCCATTTATTGAAATCATTTCCTCATTCGGGGTGGCAGGGATAGTCTTTTACGGCATGCACCGGGTGATCTCCGGCCAGATGACCCAAGGTGAGCTGTTCTCCATCATGACCGCTATTTTTCTCATGTACACACCTGTCAAGCGCATGACCCGGGTCAACAATGTGCTTCAGCAGGCGATAGGAGCCGCCGAGAGGATATTCGAGATTCTGGATGAAAGACCTGAAATCACCGATGTACCCGGCGCCACAGTACTGGAACGGGTCAGGGGTGAAGTATCTTTTGAGCATGTGGATTTTGCATACCAGGACGAACTCGTACTGAAGGATTTCCACATCACTGCGATGCCAGGCGAAGTAATAGCCCTGGTTGGCCCCAGCGGAGCAGGAAAAAGCACGGCGGCAAGCCTGCTTGCCCGTTTCTATGATCCCTCGGCAGGCAGGATCCTTTTCGACGGCCATGATATCAAATACGCTACCCTGGATTCGGTACGGGCCAATATCGCCCTGGTCGACCAAGAGACCTTTCTGTTCAACGACACTATAGAGAACAACATCCGTTACGGCCGTCCGGATGCCTCTGAAAAAGATGTCCTCAGAGCTGCGGAACTCGCCTTTTCCCATGAATTCATCAATGACCTGCCGGAAGGATATCAGACAAAAATAGGCGACAGAGGACTCAGGCTTTCCGGAGGCCAGAGACAGCGCATCTGCATAGCCAGAGCAATACTGCAGGACGCCCCGATACTCATACTAGATGAGGCCACCAGCGCACTCGATACAAAAAGCGAGGCCATGGTCCAGAAGGCCCTTGGTAACCTCATGCAGAACCGTACCACCTTTGTAGTAGCTCACAGGCTTTCCACCATAATGCATGCAGACAAGATAGTAGTCCTGGAAGCAGGCCATATCCGGGAAATCGGGACTCACCAAGAGCTGATCGATAAGGGAGGGATTTATTGCAGGCTCTACGAAATGCAGTAATTTCCGTTAATGCATTCTCATCTGCTGCGTTGCCCGGCACTCGATGTAGCCAAAAAGTACGACTTCGCGCCAGGCGCCTTCCTTATGAGAATGCATGGACGAAAATTCTTTGTTCTGTATTAACTCAGATAAACAAAAGGAAACCTCTGAAAATCCTTTTTTCTGATTCAGCCTTTTTGAGCAAGATTCCACGAAACAGCATTATACCTGTTCATTGCAACTCATTTGGACTTTATTTTCATTCCAAATGAGCTGTTTTCGGTTTTTTTGCCTTATTTCCTAACAATACCCATTTCAGGGTAAAAGCCAAAAGAATGATGAACGTATTGATGTTGCGGATACGTCGTAATCCCCTCGATCGGGTCAGAAAATCAAACACACTGACCTATCCTAGATTCTATATTAAAATCGAGTACCTGCAAAATAATTTTGCATATGTCGCTAAAAAAAGCGCCCCGTTTTTTTTGGGAGCTGTTTTTCTTATCGAAAAAACAAAATTTTCCGTTAAAACAATATGTTCCTTTTTTACACATGTCCCAATCTCTACTAGATGCTTCATAATATCTATAAAATTGGCTGTTCCGAGCCGCGTCTGCAATAGGATTTATTGGTCTTCCTGGTCCGCCGGGCATCAATATCCTTCTGTCACTGCTGTTGACAAGCCATTTGGCAATCTCTGTTCCGGCCATGATCTTTTGAGCGCCTCTCAAAATTGTTCTTTTGCCCCCACAACTTCATTCACTCATAACATAATCCTTGAGATATCACTGATACCACTAACCATGTCATATCTGCCGCATTTTCTCGTGTCCCGTGTTCTGGAAGGAATTCCATGATTTTCCAGAGGAGTCCTCATGTTTACTCAACAGCTATTGCAGGCAGAACGTACATGAACGAGAAACGACATTGAAGCCAGTGCCTGCATTCACCAGATCTCCGGGAGGCCCAAAAAACCTTTGCCATTAATACCCCCTGCTGCTGCCCCTGCACCGCCCGGTACGACGACCTTCGTGCAAATCTTCATGTATCCGCGCACAGACATATTCCGGGCTGATCTCTCTCATACATGCATGATCCCTCTCAGGAGGACATTTCTTAAGAAAGCACGGACTGCAATCCAGCCCTCTTGTCAGGACCCTGTTCCTCTGCCCCACTGCATGGCTTCTCACCCAGCTCGTCGGACCGAAAAAACTGAATACGGGAATTCCTGAAGCAGCCAGAATGTGCATAGGCCCGGAATCGTTTGTAATCGCAAATTCAGCATCCCGGCCCAGGACAAAGAGTTCGAGAAATCCAAGCTGCCCGCTTGCATCAATTCCTACCTTCTCCGCAAGCCTGCGGTTGATCCCGGATTCGTCAGGCCCGCCTGTCCAGACGGACCTGTAGCCTTGGTTCTCGAACAGCAATGCAACCTCCCTGAAATACTCTTCAGGCCATCTTTTGGTAGCCCATTCACTACTGCTGCCAGCGTGGAAAACAACGTATTTCCGGCTGCACAGCCCGTGTGCCTTCTTCCATTCCTCTACTTTTCTGACATATGTGTCCGGAGGATAGACAGTGCAGTTCTCGGAAGCAGGCTTAAGACCGGCAGACACCAGGATTTCATTAAGTCTCTTAAAAACATTGTACCGGCTCTCGCTAGTGTAGGGTGCG
>DTYO01000166.1 GCA_012961845.1 Thermodesulfobacteriaceae bacterium | reverse complement strand
TCTTCGGCAAACTCGCGAACCGAATTATCCGGGTTATTTGTCATTCCGTATTCAATGATGGACATTCGCACTTCGATGGTCCTACAGAATATGCCATATTTCTTACATAATGACAGCCTGATGGAAGCGTGCCGCTCCCCGGCTGTTGTTTCAGGAGAACAGCAATGGCCGCTACAGCCCGAAACGATGTAAAGTCCGTTGCACCCGAAGTCGTAATAGAGTTTCTGAAGAACATAATGCCCTTCAAGGAGCTCGATGACCAGACACTCCGGGATATCGCCAGACACGTTCGTGTAGATTTTTTTCCAAAGAAAACACGCCTGCTGACTTCCGGCGAAACCGAACTGACCCACCTGTACCTGATTCAACGCGGCGGCGTAAAATCCTTCATCATAGACGACGAGGGTGAGGTAACCCTGAAAGACTACCGGGGAGAAGGGGCCTATGTCGGCGCTCTGCCCATTATCAGGGGAACCAGGGCCAATCTCAACGTCGAAACAGTAGAAGATACCTTCTGTTTCCTCCTTCCCAGGGAAATATTCCTTGATCTGATCAGAGAGCAGCCCGGGGTTGCACAATATTACCTGAAGAGTTTCTCAGAAAAAATAGTTAATACTGCATATACGGAACTGCGCCGCCACAAGATGACCCGCCGAGGAGACGAGGAACTGTATCTGTTCACAATCCAGGTGGAACACATAATAAAGCGGGAACCCAGAAAAATCGCAGCCACATCCACGATTCAGGAGGCTGCGCAGGCCATGACGGACCACAGAATCGGCTCCCTCCTCATACATGACGAAAACGATCCGGAGCGGATAGTGGGAATCATCACCGATCGGGATCTGCGAAACAAAGTTATTGCCCAAGGCCGAAATTACCGTCTTCCGGTGAAAGAGATAATGACGTCGCCGGTTGCCTCGGTTCTATCGCAGTCCACCTGCTTCGACGCCCTGCTCAAAATGATGTCGTCAGGTATCCACCACCTGGCAGTGGAACGGAAGGACAGGGTCATCGGAGTCATAACGTCTCACGACATCATGCTTCTGCAGGGTACTTCTCCCTATTCACTGTTCAAGGAGATCGGCAAGCAGCAGGACATTGCCGGACTCTATCCCCTCTCCAGGAAGATCCCGGACATTATCCGCAACCTCATCAAGGAGGGAGCCAAAACAGGCAATATCGCCAGGATGATATCTCTTCTCAACGACCATATACTAGACCGTCTTCTGTCCCTGCTTGAAGACGAACTGGGGCCGCCTCCAGTTCCATACTGCTGGATGCTTCTGGGTAGCGAAGGGAGGTGGGAACAGACCTTCAAGACGGATCAGGACAACGCCCTAGTATATGCGGATCCAGAGGACGAATCCAGGCGGAACATGGCAGAAGAGTATTTTTCCACCTTTACTCGCAAGGCAATAGACCATCTGGTGGATTGCGGCTATCCGCTCTGTCCCGGTGAAGTCATGGCGGTAAACCCAAAGTGGCGGCAGCCCCTTTCGGTATGGGAGAATTATTTCACTTCATGGATCAACACACCTGAACCTCAGGAGGTGAGGCATGTATCCATTTTTTTCGATTTTCGGGCAGGATACGGCAGTGTGGCCATGGCAGACACTCTTCGCCGGCACATCAAGGAACTCACCGCCAGACAGGAAATTTACCTGCTGCACCTTGCCAGAGAATGCATGAACATGAGAGCCCCACTTTCATTTTTCAAGAACTTTATCGTTGAAAAAAACGGGGAGCACAAAAACAAGCTGGACATAAAGCGCCAGGGCATAACTCCGTTTGTAAACTTCGCCAGGATTATGGCCCTGAAGCATGGTGTCAGGGAGACAAACACTCTTGCCCGTCTGAAGGTCCTGGCGGAAGAGGACCACATATCCCAGGAACTGTGGATGGATGCCACAGAGGCTTTTGAAATACAGATGCATATCCGTCTTATCCACCAGCTCTATCAGATCGAGTCGGGAGCCATACCAGACAATTACATCGATCCTGCACACCTGAGCGATCTGGACAAACGCATGCTGAAAAATGCCTTTGCGGTCATCGACCAGCTTCATGCTGTACTGAAAAGCATATTCGGTGGAGTTTGAGGTGACATGCAGTTACTCTACGAGCTGTTTCCATGGATAAGGGAATCCCATCCCGCGCTTCTGAAAAACAAGGCGATATTCCGCGATTTTGATCAATCCCGGCCTCTGGCCGACTACATATTCGTAGTCTTCGACACGGAGCTCACCGGCCTCAACAAGAGGCGTGACGAAATCATCTCCATTGGTGCAGTAAAGATCCTCAACCTTCACATAGAACTCAGCCAGAGCTTCCACCAGTATATCCGCCCGCGCAACATGGACCCCAATCAGGCTACCTTTGTCCACCGCATCACCCCTGAACAACTCCGAAACGCGCCTCCCATTGAAAAGGTACTCCATGAATTCCTGGAATTTTGCGGACCCGGGCTGCTGGTAGGACACTATGTCGGAATAGACATGCACTTCCTCAACCGGGCCGCCAAAAAGGTATTGGGGGGCACTCTTTCCAATCCATGTATCGATACCATGCGAATGGCCAGAGCCTATCAGGAGGCACTCTGCGCCCATGATTACGGCTACTGCGACCAGTCCATCTCGTACAGCCTGGATGCCCTGAGCGAAAAATTCGATCTGCCCAGGTTCAAATCCCACGATGCCCTGGAGGACGCCCTCCAGACCGCCTATCTGTTTATGTTTCTGCTAAAAAAAATGAAATCAGGCGGAATCAAGACCCTCAGGGATCTCTATAAGGCTGGCAGGATCTGGCGCATGCTGTAACGGCGTCTGGTCAGCGGTCGGGCGATTTCAAACCATCAGCTTCAACCCCGATTTTTCGATCAAAACCTGATTATCATGGACAGCCTATTGTCTTGACAGTGTAATGATGAAAAAGTACATAGTATACAAACGTCCTCCATAACAAAATTTGCTTCAAACACCTTTGTTCAGTACGAGAAAGAATACAAGGTGTTTATTTATGTATAGTGCTGTGCAGGCACCTCGGATTCAACAAATTCATTACGGTTCCAATAAAATCAAGAGAGGAGGAATAAGTCATGGATGATGCATCGAAAACAGCATACTGGAAGGCCAATCTAAGACTTATCATCGGATGTCTTGTGGTCTGGTTCACATGCTCCTTCGGGTTGGGCATCCTGCTCGCCGATCAGCTCAATGCCATAAAAATTGGGGGGTACAAACTGGGGTTCTGGTTTGCTCAGCAGGGATCCATTTACGTATTTCTTTTTCTGATTTTTTTCTATGCTGCCTGCATGAATGCGCTTGACCGCAAATTCAACGTACACGAAGGGTAGGGAGGATAACAATGGATCTCCAGTTAATGACATATCTCGTAGTCGGGGCGACATTTGCTCTGTACATTGTGATAGCCATCAAATCCAAGGCAGCGTCTACCGGTGAATTTTACGTGGCCGGCAAAGGTGTACATCCCGTACTGAACGGAATGGCTACAGGTGCAGACTGGATGTCGGCCGCCTCATTCATATCCATGGCCGGACTCATCGCCTTCAAGGGCTATGATGCCTCTGTATATCTGATGGGCTGGACAGGCGGGTATTGCCTGCTTGCCATGCTGCTGGCCCCATACCTGCGCAAATATGGAAAATTTACAGTACCGGAATTCATAGGCGACCGCTTTTACTCCAATTCTGCCCGCATCATTGCGGTTCTCTGCCTGATAACCGCATCTCTCACCTATGTCATCGGCCAGATGAAGGGTATCGGAGTAGCTTTTTCACGTTTTCTCGAACTTCCGTTTGAGCTGGGTCTGTTCGTAGGTATGGCCATCGTGTTTGTTTACGCGGTTCTGGGAGGTATGAAGGGCATTACGTATACCCAGATCGCCCAGTACTGTGTACTGATCTTTGCCTATACAGTACCGGCTGTCTTTATTTCCCTGCACCTGACCGGGGTACCTGTCCCGCAGATCGGGCTCGGAAGCGCCATGGCGGATGGGAGCGGAGTATACCTTCTCGACAAACTCGATATGGTACTCACCGACCTGGGATTCAAGGAATACACCATTCAAAAGGGTTCAACCCTCAACATGATGCTCCTGACCATGTCCCTCATGATCGGCACGGCAGGACTGCCCCACGTCATCACACGGTTCTTTACCGTTCCCAAAATCAGGGATGCACGCTCGTCCGCCGGATGGGCCCTGGTCTTCATCGCCATTCTGTACACCACTGCGCCCGGAGTCGGCGCGATGGCCCGTCTCAACCTGATGAATACCATCCAGATCGGGCCGGTGGGTTCACCGGAGGGCAATCTGAAATACGAAGACCGTCCTTCCTGGTTCAAAAACTGGGAAAAAACCGGCCTCCTAAAGTTCGAAGACAAAAACGGCGACGGCCGCATACAGTATTATGGCAACAGCAAGGAATTTGCCTCCAAGGCCGAGTCTTTCGGTTGGAAAGGCAACGAGATGGTAAAAGTTGACCGTGACATCATGGTCCTTGCCAATCCAGAGATTGCCAAGCTGCCCCACTGGGTAATAGCCCTGGTGGCCGCAGGCGGTATCGCTGCTGCCCTCTCCACGGCCGCCGGCCTCCTGCTTGCCATCTCTTCTGCCATTTCCCATGACCTTTTGAAAGGGATATTCGTCCCTGGCATGTCAGAGAAAAAAGAACTCCTGGCCAGCCGGATTTCCATGGCATGTGCCATAGGTGTCGCAGGATATCTCGGACTCAATCCTCCGGGGTTTGCGGCACAGGTCGTGGCCCTTGCATTCGGCCTGGCTGCCTCTTCTATTTTCCCCGCCCTGATGATGGGTATATTTTCCAAAAAAGTGGGTAAATACGGTGTCAACTGCGGCATGCTGGCAGGGCTTGGTTCCACTCTCATATACATATTCTGGTTCAAGGGCTGGTTTTTCCTGCCAGGAACCGCCATGGCCCCGGACAATGCGGCCCACTGGCTGATGGGCATCTCTCCCGGGTCATTCGGTGCTGTAGGTGCCCTGATCAACTTTACAGTTGCGCTTACGGTTGCCCAGTTCGCACCAGATCCGCCGGAGCATATTCAGCATCTGGTGGAAGATATTCGGGTACCCGGTGCGCTGAATCCGCCTTCTGTACACTGATCCTGAAAAAAACTGAATGAAAAACGGCGTGTCCTCACCGGACACGCCGTTTTTGTTGGAAGCCAGAGGAGATCGAACAATGAACACCGGAAATAAAAACATACAGTTTCTGCAGCCGGAACAGTGCTGTCTTTATGTGGTGGATCCGCAGGAACGCCTTATGGCCCATATCCATGAAAAAAGCCGGGTGATAAAAAGCATATGCCTGATGATCCGCATGGCCCAAACCTTTTCCATGCCGGTTATAACCAATACCCAGTACAGGAAAGGCATCGGCCCGTTTGTGCCCGAAGTGGGAGAACTCCTTCAGGATTTTCCATGCCCTGACAAGCTCGAATTCAATGGACTGGATAATCCTGACGTACGAAAACTGTTCGAGGCTCTCCCGGATTCGGTGGATACAATCCTCCTGTGTGGAGTCGAAACCCATATATGTATCTATCAAAGCGCCATAGGGGCCATGAGGGCCGGATTCAAATCATGGATAGTCGCAGATGCAGTATCTTCACGAAACCCGGTCAACGACCGACTGGGCCTGCAGCGGCTGCGGGACCTGGGTGCAGTTCCGGCACCGGCTGAAATGATCATCTACGAACTGCTCCGGAAGGCTGGTAC
>DTYO01000165.1 GCA_012961845.1 Thermodesulfobacteriaceae bacterium | reverse complement strand
TACGTTTCATATAACATGCTGTAATTTGCACCAATTAGCATTTGTTCGGCTTTTGAAGTGGATAATCCGGGTTTAAAGGTACTCTGAGGGTAATCAACGACATCGGAAAAAACACGTGGAGACAATATGACTGAAAGCAGCTTTCATGAAGATTTCAGAGAGATTGACGAAGAAAAGGAGATTTTTTTTAATATCATCAACAGATATGTCGGCTTTTATACTAGACAGGCCCACAAAAGGACCAGAAACAATACTTCCAGTGAATACCCGTTCCTGCCTATGGACAGCCGTCAGGTCTACGCACAGATCGATTTCGTAAAGCGCTACCTGGACACCAGAGACCCAGCCACTCCAGGGAACAGCCACTCCTTTCTGGACGTTGGATGCGGAATAGGCAACATACTTCTCATTGCCGAAGAATTCCGGTTCGAAGTATTCGGCCTCGAAAAGGACGAATACCCTTTTGCCATGGCATCCGAACTGATCGGACAGGACAGGATATTCCGGGAAGACATCCGCAACTACAAAAACTACGGGGATTTTGACGTCATATACTACTACTGCCCGCTCACCGACGGCCCTCCCCAGATGGAGCTAGAAATACTCATTGAAGACCAGATGAAACCAGGGGCCATACTGATTGCAAACCACAAGAGAAGCAGGGCAATAGAACAGGACCCAAGGTTCAGGAAACTGAGCAGGGGACTGCCGGTATGGGAGAAGGCATCAGGTCAGCAACGGTGATCGCCCGTGCCGGCATCATCCATGCCGAGACGGAAACCGCAATATTTGCAGTACCCCGCATCCGCGTCGTGCCCGTTGCCGCCGCATCCCAGGCACACCCTGCCGTCCTTCCTCCTTCTGGTTACTCCGGACAGTTCCACTGTGACGATACCGGTGGGTACGGCTATTATCCCATAACCCAGGACCATGATAACAGCCGACACCGCCTGGCCGGGTGCGGTCCCTGGAGAGATGTCCCCGTAGCCCACCGTGGTCATTGTGACTATGGCCCAGTATATACCCCTGGGGATACTGGTAAAACCGCTTTCCTCACCCTCGATCAGATACATCAGGGAGCCGAATATGACCACCAGTGTAAGCACTGTGAAAAGAAACACGGTTATCTTTCTGCTGCTGGCGCGCAGGGCCCTCACCAGCAGGCTGGCCTCGCTGAGATACTGTACCAGCTTTAGAACACGGAAGATGCGGAGGACCCTGAGCAGCCGGATGACCAGGAGATACTGGCTTCCAGGGAAAAAAATACTGAGATAGGTGGGCATGATTGCCAGAAAGTCCACGATACCGAAAAAACTTGCCGCATAGGTCAACGGATACCTCACAGTGGCCAGCCTGAGCAGATATTCCAGGGTAAACAGGACAGTGAAGAACCACTCCAGAATATAGAGCACCCCGCCGTAATCGGCCTTCACGGCCTTGACACTGTCCAGCATCACCACAAGGACACTCAATCCTATACTCCATATCAGCACCACATCAAAGAGCCTGCCTGCCCTGGTATCGGCTTCAAATATGATTTCATGGAGTTCGTCTCTCCATTCTCGAACTGTCTTTCCAGTGGCTTTCATCCGAACCTCCCTGATCTTCCGTACTTCGACGCCCTGCGCCGGCCGTTTTGAATATCGGCACCTCTGAAAATCAGGTTTTTTACTCCGAAACAAGGTGGACAAGGAAAATAACCGCAGAAATCTCAGTGATATTTCGAGGATTTTTTTGCGTCCAACATGGTTATGGGGCTAAAGAACAATTTTCAGAGATACCTTTCTATGAATCTTTTCATTCTCTCGTAATGGCTGCCGGCCCAGTATATCCTGCCGCATTTCGTGCACATGAAAAACCTGTGGAAACGCTTTCTGGTGTCTGGTTCGAGTCGTGCTTCTATATCTTTTTTGTCCACCGCAACTACCAGCCTGTTACACCTGAGGCACAGTGAGAAAGGTCTCGCTCTGCCCTTCAGATCAAATCTGGCACACACCTCCGCAAGCTGCTTTCCGGGATCCTGCTCCCGGACCAGGTAGCCCACTTCAGGCCCGGCTCTCTGCACCAGCTGTCTGTCCCTTGAAAGCAGTATGCGTCTTTGCCTTATCACATCAGCCCCCAGTTCCTCATCCCTGAAATCGTTTCCATACCTGGTGTCAAACCCCAGCATGCGAAGGTAGAGCGCAAGCCTTCCAAGATGGACATCGGCAACGAACCTGGGGTTTTGAGCACTTTTTGACAAAGTTGTTTTCTGTTGCATAATATACTGTTTTTACTGATTGATATTGCCTAAACCCTATGTGAGGTGCTTCACTAATCCCTCTTTTTGCCTTGACAAAAAACACTTAAAATGGAATAGCTGAGTGAATATGCATTCAGTAATAATCTGCAACATCGTTATCCCACAAATATTAAGATTAAATGAAGGTAGCCGACAAACATAAGAAAATAGTTGATGCTGCAATCCGTGTCTTTGCCAAGAATGGCTTCTTCAATTCAAGAATATCTGAAATTGCACAGGAGGCCAAAGTAGCGGACGGCACCATCTATCTCTACTTTAACAACAAATATGATATCCTGATCACCATTTTTGAAGAAGAAATGGGCAAGATTATTGCCAGAGCCAAACAGGAAATAGCTGCTCATGAAGACCCAAGGGACCAGCTTACCAGGTTTGCCTATCTGCATCTGAGTCTGGTTGAAAAAAACCGGGACCTGGCCGAGGTTATTCAGGTGGAGCTGCGCCAGAGCAGCAAGTTCATGAAGGAATACAGGAACAAGAAATTTGCCGAATATACTAATATTATCTCCGACATCGTCTACAGGGGCCAGGAACAGGGAATATTCAAAAAGGACATATCGCCGGGGATATTCAAGAGGGCGTTTTTCGGCGCCCTTGACGAAATGTCCAGGTTCTGGATACTCTCCCCCAAGAAAAAATACAGTGTGGTCAAGGCGGCTAGCCAGATCAGCAACTACTATCTGAACGGCATAGTGACCGACGGCAGTTGACGACCATTCATCTGTCCATTCAACCCGGATTATCCGGCTTAAAAATCAAACAAAATCTGATTGACATCAAGTACAGGGTGCCTCGAAAAATCAGGAATTTTGTTCCAGAACAAGGCGGACAAGAAAAAACATCCGCAGACATGTCAATGATACTTCAAGGATTGTTTATTGCACGCAACGCAGTTGCGGAACAAGAAAACCATTTTCGGAGACGCCCTCAGGTAAATCCATGGAAGATGCACCGAGCCCCCTGGCCAGTTACCTGGATTTCATCCCAGATCCGGAAGAATACCTCGGGAGTCTCACGGATTTTCTCCCTCCATATATCAGAATCAATCCAATAAAGGCCCCTGTTTCCAGAATTCTCGGCCTGCTGCAGGAAGAAGGAGTCAGGCTCGCGGACACGGGAATATCCTGGTTCTACCAGGCCGCAAGCAGCAGAGTCCTGGGTTCCCTCCGGGCGTACCACCTTGGCTACATATATCCCCAGGCCCTTTCATCCGCTCTGCCCGTGCTTGCCCTTGATCCGGAGCCCGGGGAACTCGTGCTGGACATGTGCGCCGCGCCCGGAGGCAAGGCCACCCACATCTCCCAGCTCATGGATGATACCGGCACAGTAGTAGCCAATGACAGGAAATACCGCCGGATCACCGCCCTTACGGCCAACATCAAAAGGCTGGGCATCACCAATACCGTGGTGACCCTCAACTCCAGGACCATCCTGCCCGCCGGCCAACCCTTCGACAGGGTCCTGGTGGATGCCCCGTGTTCAGGAGAGGGACGCTACAGGATCGGACCACACAGGGAGATCATCCACAGGAAACGGGGGCGGACGGATCTGCCGGCCATCCAGAAGGGGCTGCTGGTAAAGGCTTTCGACCTGGTCAAACCAGGCGGGATGCTGGTATATTCCACTTGTACCATCAATCCACTTGAAAATGAGGCGGTGGTACACCATCTTCTGCAGCAGCGCAGTGCTAGGCTGCTGCCCTGGACACCGCCCCTGGAATGGAGCCCCGGCCTGACAGAATTCATGGGAAAGGAATATGACACCAGTTGCAGACTTTGCCGCAGATTTTACCCTCACAGGATCCGGTCAGTGGGATTCTTCCTGGCCAGGATTGTTAAGGTCTGACACAAGGGAAGAAATAATCGGCTACTGGGAAGAACGGTTCGGCGTCCCGGCCCGGACGTTCGACCCGTACCTGCTCATGGCTTCATCCAGGACGGTGTATCTCGTCAGGGAGAATCCGGGACTGGAGCTGCTGAAGACCATGAGGATCCAGAATGCAGGCCTGCCCTTCATCAGAAAGGTGGCAGGCTATCTGAAACCCACTACCTTCGCAGTCCAGCGATTCGGCGCCTGGGCAGGTAAATGTATTGCGAATCTCTCCATTTCAGACCTGAGCAGGCTGTGCCGGGATGGTGAAATCAAGCTGGAGAAAGACTTTTCACCCGGTTATGTGATACTCAGGACAGACGGTGACACCTGGGGATGCAGTCTGTTTCTCTCACCGGACAGGCTGCTCTGCAGGCTGCCCAAGAATCTCAGGAAAGCCATAATGCAAATGGCATGACGGGGCATGCACTAAATACAAATACCCGGTTGACTGGGCGCAAGACAAGCAGTTATCATAACCCGTCATGACTCTCAGGATTTACAGTACACTCACCAGACAGAAGGAAGATTTCCATCCTGTCACTCCCGGAAAAGTCCGCATGTACGTGTGCGGGATCACGGCATATGACAGGTGCCACATCGGACACGCCCGTTCAGCAGTAGTTTTCGATGTAGTGGTCAGATATCTCAGGCTGGCAGGTTATTCGGTCAAATTCATAAGAAACTTCACCGACATCGACGACAAGATCATCAACAGGGCAGCGGAGGAAGGCATATCCACCGAGGCCCTGTCTCAACGTGAAATAGCAAACTTCCATTCGGACATGGAGGCGCTGGGGGTGCTCCGGGCAGACATCGAGCCCAGAGCCACAGGTCATATTCCGGAGATCATTTCGCTCATCGAGACCCTGATAGAAAGGGGGCATGCATATCCCGCGGAGGGAGATGTCTATTTTTCGGTCCGAAACTTTCCATCCTATGGAGCTCTGTCCAGAAGAAACATAGAAGAGCTCAGGACAGGGGCCAGGATCGCCATAGGTGAAAAAAAGACCGATCCCCTGGACTTTGCCTTGTGGAAGGCCGCCAAGCCGGGAGAACCGGCGTGGGACAGCCCGTGGGGGCCGGGAAGGCCGGGATGGCATATCGAATGCTCAGCCATGAGCATGAAATATTTAGGAGAGACCCTGGACATCCACGGAGGCGGACTCGACCTGATATTCCCCCACCACGAAAACGAGCGTGCCCAGTCTGAGGCCGCCACCGGCAAAACCTTCGTCAGGTACTGGATGCACAACGGCTTCGTCACCATCCGTGGCGACAAAATGTCCAAATCCCTGAACAATTTCGTCACCATACAGGACATCCTGAAAGAATATCACCCGGAGGCGCTCAGGCTGTTTCTGCTGTCAAAACACTACCGCAGCCCTCTGGACTACAGCTCCGAAGCCCTGGCTGAAGCTGCAGCGGGACTCGACAGGTGTTACAACGCCCTTGCTGATGCCCTTTCCGCTGCAAAAAAGCCAGTAAAAAAACAGAGCCCCCTTTCCCGGGAAGCGCTGCAGGCGGCAGAGGTCATGGAATCCCTAAGGGAAGAATTTGAACAGGCAATGGACGACGACTTCAATACGGCCATGGCCGTAGGCAGGCTTTTCGAGGCAGTCCGCGCCCTGAACCGGCTTGCCGCAGAGGCATCGCGGAAGCCTTCCGCGCTCCTGAGGGGACCGCTGCTCTCCGGCGTAGAGGCCATAACCAGCACGGCCGGAGTACTGGGAATCCTGACGAGGGATCCAGGGGACTTTATCAGAGAGAGAAATCTTAGGGTCCTCAGCCGGCTGGGAATGACCGAATCAGATCTGACCCGGCTGATAGACAGCAGGGCCGAGGCCAGGAAGAACAGAGACTGGGCTGCTGCCGACTGCATAAGGGATGAACTCCTGGCAAAGGGAATCGTTCTCAAGGACGGACCGGACGGGACCGAATGGAGCGTCCAGATTTGAAACCGGCCTGAAAGTCATCTCTTAAAACCAGGTTTTTTTGTTTGAGGGCAGACCACACGATAAAAAAAGCCACAGACATTGTGCTGATATTTCGAGAATTATTTTCTTGAGGGCAACACGGCCATTAGAGCAGGAGAACAATTTTTTGAGATGCCCTGAAGATGTTTCGTAATACACCAGGAGGTAAATGGGGATCCATATCATGAAGAAAAAAAATGTCCTTGTAGTAGGATCCGGCGGGCGTGAACATGCCCTGTGCTGGAAACTTGCGTCGAGCAGGAGGATAAACAGGGTTTTCTGTGCGCCCGGCAATGCGGGAATAGCCCTGCACGCCCGGTGTATACCGATAAAGGCGGGCAATCTCGAGGGACTGGCCGAGTTCGCGTCCAGGGAACAGATCGACCTCACCATTATCGGGCCTGAGGCCCCCCTGGCAGAGGGAATCGTAGACTTTTTCCTTGAAAGAGGGCTTACCGTATTCGGTCCGACCAGGGCGGCGGCCCGCATAGAGTCAAGCAAAGTATTCACCAAGGAGCTGCTCACCGGAGCAGGCGTGCCCACGGGTGCCTTCAGGGTCTTTACCGATCCTGAATCCGCCCTCAGATATATAGAAGACGAAACCGGACTCCCAGTCGCCCTCAAGGCGGACGGCCTTGCCGCAGGAAAAGGAGTCATCTTGGCCCATACCATGGAAGAGGCCAAGAAGGCCGTGGACACCATCATGGTGAAAAAGGCGTTCGGCGACGCAGGGGACAGGCTGATCGTGGAAGAGTTTCTCACCGGAGAAGAGGCCTCTTTCATGGCCATAACAGACGGGAAGACTATTCTTCCCCTTGCCACATCTCAGGACCACAAACCGGTCTTCGACAACGACCAGGGGCCGAACACAGGCGGCATGGGGGCCTATTCCCCGGCGCCGGTGGTTACTTCCACTCTGTTCCAGGAGATCATGGACACCATTATGCGGCCTACTGTCAGGGCCATGGAAGAGGCAGGGGCGCCCTACCGGGGTGTACTGTACGGGGGGATCATCATCGAAAACGGCAGGGCCAGGGTAATAGAATACAACTGCCGGTTCGGAGACCCGGAGGCCCAGCCTATTCTCATGCGTCTCCACACCGACATAATGGATGTCTTTGAAGCCGCGGTGGAAGGAAGGCTGGCCGAAGTGGAACTGGAATGGGATCCGAGGCCAGCCGTATGCGTGGTCCTGGCCTCCGGGGGATATCCCGGAGCCTGCGAAAATGGAAAGGTCATTCACGGCCTGGAAAAGGTCTCAGGTATGGACGATGTCATGGTCTTTCATGCCGGGACTGCCAGCGCCGGCGACCGGTATGTCACTGCAGGAGGCAGGGTACTCAGTGTCACCGCACTTGGCGACAACATCGAACAGGCCATCGAAAGGGCCTATGAAGCAGTAGAAAAGATCTCATGGGAAGGGATGCACTACCGCCGGGATATCGGCGGAAAGGCCCTCAAATACGTGTCAGGGCAGAATAAGAACCAGGCAGTAGGCGGCGGTCCGGAAGTCGCCATAGTCATGGGGAGCCTCAGCGACAGAGAGGTCATGGAAGGCGCCAGGAAGGTCTTGGACGAATTCGGCGTAGCCTGCGAAATGAAAGTCGCGTCTGCCCACAGGTCTCCCAGGCTGGCAGCCCGATATACCAGGGAAGCCGAACAACGCGGGATAAAGGTATTTATCGCAGGGGCCGGCATGGCCGCCCATCTGGCAGGGGCTGTGGCCGCCCACACCACCCTTCCGGTAATAGGAGTTCCCATCGCAAGCTCACCGCTGAACGGCATGGATGCCCTGCTCTCCACTGCTCAGATGCCGCCAGGAATCCCTGTGGCCACCATGGCCATAGGCGGGGCCGGCGCAAAGAATGCGGCCATGCTGGCCGTGGAAATCCTTGCCGTATCCAGGCCTGAGCTCGCGGACAGGCTCAAGAATTTCAGAAAAAAACAGGCGGAGGCAATAGAAAAAATAGAGATCGACACCTGATCAAGTCCATGGAACCGGACCTGGATCTCATCCGGCAGGCCGCCTCGGTCATCATATCAGGAGGGGTAGTTGCCTATCCTACCGAGACATTTTACGGACTGGGGGCCTCGGCCCTGGACCGAAAGGCCCTGGCAAAAATATTCGAGATCAAGCACAGGCCGGCCGCCAAACCCTTGATTGTACTGGTGGCCAGCACTGAACACCTTAAGGACCTGGTCGCCTGCATTCCTCCGGGGGCGGTGTCTCTCATGAAACACCTCTGGCCCGGCCCCGCAACCCTGCTCTTCCCTGCACGGCCGGGTCTTCCGGTAGAACTGTGCGGCAATACAGGCAGAATAGGAATACGGATCTCCTCGCATCCCTGGGCCGGGCTCCTGGTGAGGGAGGCCGGATTCCCCATAACGGCCACCAGCGCCAATATGTCGGGCCATCCCCCACCGGATACGGCAGAAAAGGTCGCGGCTCAGCTCCATTCACCCGCACCAGATTTCATCCTGGACGGAGGCAGTACCCCCGGGGGGCTGCCTTCCACCATCGTGGATCTCTGCACCGACCCCGTGTCCATAGTCAGACCGGGGGCAGTCAGCCCAGAAGATATTGCCGCCTTATGCGGGAAAGGGCACGCCTGATATTGCCCCTCACATTGGGATTGGACATGTAGAGACGGTCCAGAAACATCCTCAGTTCCGTTCGAGTCCCAGTGGATGCGGAAGGACACAGGTTCGGCACCACGGGAAGACCGAGCTGTTTCACCAGCCTGCGCACCTTGGACTTTTCCACAAAGGCCAGTGGTCGTATCAGATTCAGCGCCCCGTCGAACATCTCCTGCATGGGAACCATTGTGCTCATCTCCCCCCCGTAGCAGACATTCATAAAAAAGGTCTCTATAATGTCGTCGAGATTGTGGCCGAGGGCGATCTTCCTGCAGCCGAACCTGTCGGCAAGCTCGAAGAGTCTCTTTCGCCTCAGCATGGCGCAGAGAAAACACGGGCTCTTCTCCGTGTTGGCACTGCTGTGGGCCATCATCCCGTAATCAGTCTCTTCAGTGTGATATGAAATTCCCCTGGCATCCAGATACCTGGTCATCGGGCCGGGATTATGGCCCGGAAACCCCATGTCCAGATGCACTGCCATGAGACGGTAGGAAATGGGCGCCTTGTGCTTCCACTGTTCTAGCAGCCAAAGGGTCAACATGCTGTCGGCCCCGCCTGAAAGGGCCACCATGATCCTGTCTCCTTCGGCCAGCAGATCGTATCTGTGCATCACCTGCCCCACCAAGCGGTTGACATTTTTCCTGAGCGAAGCCATGCGTTTCTACTGCCTGTGGCCAGGCCTCATCCCCGAATCCGCCGCAGGAGGACCGCATGACCGTCCTCGCGTGTCTGCACCTTCAGAGTCCCGTTCCACGAGACTTCCCGGCATGAAAATTCACGGCGCTCCCGAGGGGTTGCCCATCCTGAAGACCATCCATCCAAGGAGCAGAATAAAAAAGATGATCCAGATCAGATCCTTTTTGCTCTCTATCAGCCTGGCCATTGTCTCACCATGCCCTTTCGGTTTAACCCGAATTATTCGCTCCAAAAACCACAATAAATGATAATTGACTTAAAGTTCAGCATGTTACATAAAACATATAAAATCAAGAGCTGCACCAAAAAGATGCAGCGAAAGATTGTTCGGCAAATTCACGAACCGAATTATCCAAGTTTACGGATCATGAATATAACCGGACCAGACGGGGAAAACAATGAACCCGGATTATTCGCTTCAAAAGTGGGACAAAAGCTGATTAAACCCAGATCAGGCAGCTCGCAGGTTTGCTGAATCTGCTGCGTTGTCAAGAGGGTCTAATACCAAAGTGTGCCTGTGCACATTCATCCCTGCATCTTTGGCAGGCTCGCAGGCAGGATAATCCGGGATGAACGTAGGCCACCTGCTGTGGATGAACAGAGATGGACGATGAATGCGTCATGACCGGGGATTCATGTAATGTTTTCCAAGCTGCTCATGATGGGCATTCAGATCAGAATATACCCCGACCGAGGGTACAGAACATTACAGGAATCCCTGGTCCCAACCGCCCGGAGACGGAAAAGCGGCTTTTCCGTTACCTGTCGACAGTCTGTCTCTTCTCCCCTGGTTGTGCATCTCCATTCCACTCTGTATTATGCATTCATCGGCATCTTTAAAAATTGTTGTTTTGCTCAACGGCTGCCTTGCCGTCAAACAAAATTCCTGATTTTTGGAGATGCCCTCATGGGGACGGATTGTTCGGCCCAGCAGGTAAACAATCCGGGATGAGCCCCAGTCAAATCCATACAGGCCCGGTACAGTCCATGTCCATCAGATCCCTCGTAATATTTCTCACGGTATTTGCCATTGCGACATCCTGCCTCACAGGCCTTGCCACCTGGCTCCACTGGACGAAGCCGGCTGCAGAAACCGGAAGCGGCAGGGTGTTCGTGGTACCCCAGGGCAGTTCTTTTGCAGAAGTTGCTGAAAAACTCCGTGCCCAGGGCCTGATAAGATCGGCAGACGGTCTTTTCGTCCTGGCATGGTACAGAAAGCAGACCGCCCGCATCCAGGCAGGCGAGTACAAACTTTATCCCTGGCAGACCCCCGCGGAGATCCTGGACGCCCTGGTGCAAGGGAAAACCCTGCAGTACATGGTCACCATACCGGAGGGCTTCAACATGTTTCAGCTTGCCGGGCTGCTGGAAAAGGCTGGACTTGCCGAGAGAAATGCCTTTCTCCAGGCCGCAACAGACCGTGAACTCCTAGACAAGTTGGGCATCAAGGCCCTTTCAGCCGAGGGATACCTGTTTCCTGACACCTACAGGCTCACAAAGGACACCACAGCCGGGCAGATGGTACGGGTCTTCGTGGACAGGTTCTGGGAAGTATGGCACGCAGAACAGTTCCACATAAAGGCCCGGGAAATGGGGGTCGGCGTCCACCAGGCGGTGATACTCGCCTCAATAGTGGAAGAAGAGGCGATGAGGCCCGGGGAACGCGCCCTGATCGCAGGAGTATTCTGGAACCGCCTGAAAAAAGGCATGCGCCTCCAAGCCGATCCCACTGTCCGCTATGGGATACTCGTAGAAACCCGTACAAACAGGAAGAGACTCAGGTGGAAGGATCTCAGGAAGGAGACCCCTTACAACACGTACAAGAAGAAGGGACTTCCGGCCGGGCCAATCTCCAACCCGGGCAGGGAATCCATCAGGGCCGTTCTGGAACCCTCAGAAGAGGGGTATTTGTATTTTGTCTCCAAGAACAACGGCACACATCACTTTTCCAGGACCCTGGCAGAACACAACAGGGCAGTGGACAGGTATCAGCGTTACAGACGGTCTAAAAAAGAGCTGCGCACCTCAGGACGGGCAACAAACGTGAAAGCGCCCCCCCGGAACTGATCACCGGACCGCTCGCCGGCCTCCCTTCAGAAGCCTCACAAGATTTCTCCCCACTTTATACCACCGCCCAGCCGACTGTCTCCGGTACGCCTGCACACCTCGCAAGCCGAGATGCAAACCCTTTTCTACCATTTTTAGGGCGTTTTTTTTGCCTGCCGATTTTTTTTAAAGAAATATCCAAACAATCCGATAAGATATAGTTTACTCTTCCTAACCTACTAATTTTTTTCTCTAATTTTCTCTCTTTTCCCCTTGACACCGTACATTGTCTATCAATATAGTGGTGGTAGCTAGTGGTACAAAGTGGGGCAAAGGGGTACGCCGTATGTTCAGAGGGAGATCGACCCACGTCCTGGACTCGAAGGGACGGCTCAGTATCCCGGCACGTTTCAGGGATATTCTAAAGACCAGATACGATGGCCGGTTGATCGTGACCAATCTCCCCTCATGCCTCGCCGCCTACCCCCTGGAAGAATGGCGGGCGATAGAAGAGCAGTTCAGCCAGTTCAGGTTCGGCCCCCCGGAAGTATTGTCGTTCAAAAGATATCTACTGGGAGCGGCAGTCGAATGCCCCATTGACGGACAGGGAAGGATCCTGCTTCCTTCAGGCCTGCGCATGGAAGCAGGACTCGAAAAGGAAGTAGTACTGTCAGGCCTGCTAAACTATTTCGAAATCTGGAACAAAAACACCCTGGAAGGCGAGCTACAGAACGCAAAGGACAATTTTGATCAGTACAGCAGCGAAATCTTTACACAGTTTGGGTCCGGCCAGTGAGATGACGTCTATTCACGCCTCTGTCATGGTCGATGAAATCATGGAAGGTCTCTATATCAGGCCCGGAGGTGTTTACGTGGATGCCACTACTGGAATGGGCGGGCATATCCAGGCCATTCTGCAGCGGCATCCGGAAGTCGAGATGATCATAGGCTTCGACATGGATGCCGAAACCATTGACAAAGCCCGCGAGAGGCTGGCTTCCTTCGGATCCAGGGTTCACCTGATCCACAGCAATTTCTGCTCTCTGCCTGACATCCTCTATGCAGAAGAGATGGATTCCGTGGATGGCATCCTGATGGACCTGGGGCTGTCATCTTACCAACTTGAAAGGAGCGGAAGAGGATTCAGTTTTCTCAGGGACGAGCCTCTTGACATGAGGATGAACCGCTTCGGAACAGTCACTGCTGCAGACATGGTAAACCGGATGCCGGAGAACAGGCTCGCCGAGCTTTTCAGGTCATATGGTGAAGAGCGCTGGGCCAGGAGAATAGCGAAAAAGATCGTGGAACGAAGGAGCCGGAATCCCGTCCTCACTTCTGCCGACCTGGCCAGGATTGTGGCCGAAGCCATACCGAGAAGATTTCACCCGCGCAGGATTCATCCTGCCACGAGGGTCTTCCAGGCCCTGCGGATAGCCGTAAATACCGAGCTGGAAAATCTCAAGTCTGCTCTTGACTATTTTCCCACATGCCTAAAAAAGGGTGGCCGGCTGTGCATCATCAGCTTTCATTCCCTGGAAGACAGACTGGTCAAACATGCGTTCAGGAACGATGTGAGGCTGAACCCCCTGACCAGGAAGCCCATGACTCCCGGCCAGCAGGAAATCATGCAGAACCCCCGGGCCAGGAGCGCAAAATTGAGGATTGCCGAGAGGGTCAAATAGCCGGATGCCTGTGCCACCACCTGCCAGGCTGAGCCATACGAACGGAGGCGATAATAATGAGTATTAGGACAGCCACCCTGAGAATGCCGCAGAGACAGCCCTACAGCTCAATGGGCAAAAGGAGCTTTTCCCGCCCCAGGAGTACCAGGAAACTACGGGTATCCTGGAAGGAATGTATCATCTCTGTCTTCGCAGCCGCTATGCTGGTCCTGGGACTCTGGACCGGCCGCGAGATTCGGAGCATCGCCAAGGACCTGGAAGTACTGCAGACTGAGGCCGTACAGCTGAACTCCATGAACGAGAAACTCAGTAAGGACAGGGACGAGCTCGTACACTCGGAACAGATGAAGAAAATCGGACGGAAACTGGGGCTGCATCCGCCCAGAACCGGGCAGGTAGTATACCTGAAATAATCAGTTCTGATGTTTTCCTGCGGAAAAGGCAAAAAAAAAACGTATCTGGTGCTTCTGACAGGGCTGCTGTTCACCACTGCAACCATTGCCGGCTGCCTCAATAACAGTCCGAATACCGGCCAGGCATCCAGCCCGAAAGCCGCAGGTATAGCGCAGTCCGCGGACCAGAGCCGGTACAGCCGTCACCATATGGAACGCGGGAGCAGACTTCCCGTTGTAGACAGGACAGGCGCAGTCCTTGCCGCGGACCGGGAGACCGTTTCTGTCTATATCAATCCATTCATAGTACCCTCTGACAGGAGCTGGGTTCCTGTCCTGGCTGAAATCCTGGAACTTCCTCCTGACACCATCACAGGTATACTGGACAGATCAGAGGATCTGGTATGGCTCAGGGAAGACCTGACCAGTGAACAGGTGAAGCGCCTGAAAAGCCTGAATCTGAACGGCCTGAAAACCACTGTTCAGGCCGCCAGGGAATATCCCTACGGAGAAGCGGCCGTCCCTGTGGTAGGATTTGTAGACCACGGAGGAATCGGTCTTGACGGCGTGGAGTATTTTTACGAAAAACTGCTGGCCCCAGGAAAATGTTCTTCGGACACCATTAAAACGCCGAATCTGAGGTTGACCATTGAACACAGCGTGCAACTGGCTGCTCAGAAAGAACTTGCAGCCCAACTTCAGAGGCTGAGCGCCGAAAAAGGCTGCATGGTGGTCATGGACATCCGGAATGGAGAAGTCCTGGCGCTTGCCAGCCTGCCCTCGCTTGATCCCGACAACTTCTGGGAGCATCCGGAGACCAGCACCGTAAATCATGCCCTTGAAGCGGACGTTGACCCGGCAGTCATACTCCCTGTCGTGGGATACATGGCCGAGCAGCGGACCGAACTGGAGTCTAAGTCAAGGCAGGAGACAGGTGAAGACCCAGCCGGCAGAACAGACGGTACAGACAGGAAAAACAGCCGCAGCAGGAAAGGCCGATCCAGGTGCCGATGGCAGGAAGTCGCGGCAGGGCTTGTCATCTGGAGCCCATGGTCTGCTGAAGAGCTGGCGGATCTGCCACGCTATCCCGGCCTAGCCGAAGACCTGTGCACCCTGGGATTCGGACAGCCCACAGGCATAGATCTCCCTGGGGAGAGCACTGGAAGCATGAACCCCGCGATCCGGTATTCCTGGAACCCGGATGCAGGATCAGGCATAAAGGCCAGCCCCATCCAGATTTTGAAGGCATTTTCGGACCTGTTCAGCAACGGCAGCAGGGTCTATCCGCACGTCGCGCTGAATGCACCCCGAACTGCTGGTGTCAGTCCGGCTCAGGCGGATCAGGCCTGGCTTTCGGATGAGCTCAAAACAAGGATCCGCAGAAAACTCTCCGTCAGGAGAGGCCCTTCTCTTTGCAGCATCAAGTGGAGCACAGCCGACAAAGCCCCTTCGAGAAAAGATCCGGCGCAGGTTTCCGTGCTGGGTTTCTGGCCTGCAGAATCTCCTGTTGTAAGTTATATTCTATGCCTGGATGGTGTCAAACGGGATCCGCGAACAAGACGCGGCACCCTGGGCAGGACGCTCCGCATTGCAAAACAGGCCGCCAGGATACCGATGACCCGGGATCCGGCACTGAATGAACCTGGGTTCGTCCAGGCATCCGGCGGTCCGGCCAGCCTGGAAACTCACAGAAAAAAAACCGCCTCCGGTAGAAACAGAATGCCTGACCTGTCAGGCCGCACCATGAGGGAGGCATACAGTATACTGAGACCGCTGGGTCTTGACATGGAGATAACCGGCTCGGGAACCATAAGGTCACAATACCCGGCACCAGGCACCTCACTGAAAGGTATCTCTTCGTGCAGAGTGGAATGCAGGCCCCTGTCGCTGATGTAGCCGGAAACCCTGCGATCCGGCATTGTCCCCGGGAAACCTTCCGCACCGGGAATTTGGTCCATATGTCCTTTACGAAAGGTAATTTACAGGAAATACTGGAAGCCGTCGGAAAGGATGTCTTCCTGTCTGGCAATCCCTGCAGCATAACTGTCAGGGGCATCTC
>DTYO01000164.1 GCA_012961845.1 Thermodesulfobacteriaceae bacterium | reverse complement strand
GGTAACATGCTGTCTGTCCGGAAATGATGTTCATGTTCGAGGTTACGGAATTCTAGAAAATTGGGCCCTGATTTATGATGTCTGACATTTCAACCATTATATTCCCCGACGATTCACACCGCTGGAGCCATTATATCCCCTTTTCTTATCTGGCTGGAGGAAATATCCATGCCTGAATTGCGCCGTTCATTAGGGTATCTCTATCTGCAGGAGACAAAATTCCACCGGGAATCCATGCAAACCAGGCACAGGCCCCAGATCAATCCTACTGAATCCTTCAAGCGATATCCCAGTGCAGAAAAAATACTACTTCCCAGGATATGGGATGGCGAAAAAAACAACTTCTGGCAGATAATCCAGAACAGAAGGTCTGTCCGCAGTTACTCCGACGAGCCGTTGACCCTTACAGATCTGGCACTGCTCCTGTGGGCATCTCAGGGGGTTACTGCACAGGCCGGGCCATATTACCTGCGAACCGCTCCTTCGGCAGGGGCTCTCTATCCCATAGAAAGTTATGTGGCTGTGGATGGTGTCCAAAATCTGTCTCCCGGCCTGTTTCACTTCGATGTCAGGGGATTTCAGCTGGAAAGACTGACATCTGAACCTCCTTGTAAGGCAGTTGCAAAGGCAGCCCTGGATCAGTCATTCCTTGCCGGGGCCGGTGTGGTCTTCATCTGGTCCGCAGTACTGAGAAGGACAATGGCAAAATACGGGCACAGGGGACTGCGTTACATATTCATGGATGCAGGCCATATTGCGCAGAATCTCCTCCTGGCCTCGGAAGCTCTGAGGCTTGGCGCCTGCCCTGTAGCCGCCTTTTTCGATGACGAGATCAATCACCTCCTGGAACTGGATGGAGAAGATGAGACAGCCGTCTATCTGGCAGCTGTCGGCCGGAAGGCATGAGGAGGGGTACCATGAAAACAAGATTTTTAATTTTCCTGACTCTCCTGTTCATACCGGCAAACGCATTTTCCTTTGAGACGATCCTTTTCCCGTCTGAAGACGGACTCACCATCACTGCCGACCTCTATTCTCCTCATCCTGACGATTCTCCGTTCATCATACTCTTTCATCGGGCCGGCTGGAGTCGGGGGGAATACCGTGAAATCGCCCCCAGGCTCAACCGACTCGGGTTCAATGCCCTGGCAGTGGACCTGCGGTCGGGCAAAACGGTGCGCGGCATCCGGAACATTACTGCTGAAAAGGCGATCGCACAGGGGAAAAGGGCTACCTACGTGGATGCCTTTCAGGACATGAAGGCCGCCCTGTTCCATACGGACAGGAATCTTGCAAACGGCAGGCTGCTGATATGGGGGAGTTCCTACTCGGCTTCCCTTAGTATAGTTCTGGCCGCCAGGTATCCGGAGAGGATCGCCGGGGTGATTGCATTCGCGCCTGGTGAATATTTCTCACGGCTGGGAAAGCCGGCGGATTTTATCGCTCAGAGCGCAAAATCTGTCAGATGTCCGGTATTCATCACTTCTTCGGCCGCAGAAAAGAACCGGTGGTGGAACATATACAATGCCATGACCTTAAAAAAATCCTATTTCCTCCCAGAAGCAGGCGGTGTACACGGATCAGAGGCACTGTGGCAGAGCACACCGGAACATGCTGAGTACTGGCAGGCCGTACAGGCCTTTCTGAGGTCCTTTCGGGTTACCGAAAATGGGCAAAGACAATATTAGATTTCCAGCCAGGCTTGCCGGCCTGATCAGGACCCTGTCCAGAAAATACGGCTGGGAACCAAGACTTGCCAAATTCAGACTCTGGGAGCAATGGGAGCAGATAGCAGGCAAGGATGTGGCTAGGCATGCCTGGCCTGATCGACTTCTGGAAGATGACACCCTGGTCCTTGTAGTTTCTGATTCTGTCTGGATGCAACAGCTTGCCTTTGAGAAAAAACTGATATGCGATAAGATAAACAGGATCCTGCCGGAGGGTTCCAGGATCCGGAACATCAGGTTTGT